>JAITVC010000226.1 GCA_031286005.1 Bacteroidales bacterium | reverse complement strand
AATACAGAGGCATATTCCACCTCAACCGGGATGCGAATAAGCTCTTCAATGATGTATTCGCCCACGAGTCCGGCATGCCAAGAGGTTCCGCAAGCCACAATCAAGATGCGGCGAGCGTTGATAAATCGTTCTTTATTGTCGATAATCCCCGAAAGGGCCACTTGCGTAAGGTCGTTGGAAATACGGCCACGCATACTGTCTTTCAGCGTCTTTGGCTGTTCAAAGATTTCTTTCAACATGAAGTGAGGAAAACTACCCTTCTCCAAAGCCTCCAAGCTAAGTTCAAGGGTTTGAACTCGAGGAGTCTTCTTAATATTTTTAAGATTAGTAACCTTTAATTTCTTACCCCGCTCAATCACCACCACCTCTTCATCATTCACATAGACCACATCTTTCGTAAATTCAATAATCGGCGAAGCATCCGAGCCTAACAAGAACTCATCTTGCCCAACGCCCACTACAAGCGGACTACCTTTGCGTGCCGCAATCATCAAATCAGGATTCTCTTTGCTCAAAATAGCAATAGCATAAGCCCCCGTAACTTGCGAAAGCGCCATCTGCACGGCATGAACCAAATCGCACTTCTCATTAGCTTTGATATAGTCGATGAGTTGCACCAGCACTTCAGTGTCTGTATCGCTGTGAAACGTGCGTCCACGAGCGGCCAATTCTTCTTTCAAAAGACAGTAGTTCTCAATAATCCCATTGTGGATTAAGGCCAAATCCTCATTCTCCGAAAAGTGAGGATGCGCATTCTTATCGTTAGGTTCGCCGTGTGTAGCCCAACGAGTGTGAGCAATACCAACCGTTCCGGAAATGTTTTTATCCTTAACAAAATGCTCCAAATCGGCCACCTTGCCTTTGGTTTTATACACGCTGAGGTTCTGATTGTCGTTAATCAAGGCAACACCGGCACTGTCGTAGCCCCGATATTCCAAACGTTTCAAACCTTTAATTAAAATAGGATAGGCCTGCTTTTTGCCAATATAGGCTACAATTCCACACATAAGAATTAGATTTTATAAGTTACGGTTGAACCACAGAATACACCACTTCCAAGCGCATACGCTTGTCGTGAGGTGCCGCTTTGGGGCCAAAAATCACGGCAAGGTCAGGAATTGCGTAGGACGAAAAAATCTTCAGCGGATAATTTTCCAGATTCTCATTCAACAATAATTGTTGAACATAGTTTGTGATAAAAAATCGATATTCTGATTTGTTTTTATCAAAAGATCCACCCAAGGTTAGACGGTCTTCATCTATTAAAGTAATAGACGTTGTATCTGTGAAACCTTTGAGTTCTAATTGAGCCGGTGGCGTAAATCCACCGCTTTGCGGATCTACTTTGAGCACCAAAGTAGCCAGATTAATAACAATAGGTTTGCCGCCTGCAATGTTTTTTAAATTGCGGATGCTATCGGACAATAATACGTTGATGGATGAACTGCCACATGCTTGCAAAAACACCTTTTGTTCGCCCAAAGCCGTATCACCGGCCAATTGTGCCGTAAAGTTTGCATCTGCAAGACTGCGGTCATATTCGATATAGTTGTAGGTTACATTGTTTCCAAGTTGGTAGCTTTTTAGAGTGGGGGCCGTATCGGTTTCTTTTCGGTGAAAATAGACTGTAATCACAGGCGCATTATCGTAAAAATCGAAATTGATAATATGCCCGGGTTGGCCGGATTGCACCGCTTTTGATTGAAAGTACAAGCCGGGAATTTCTCTGATGAACGCATTAATGGTCGAATCTTTGGTAGATTTGCTGGCATCGAGTAGTTTTTGCCCGTAGGCGTTGCTGAGCAACAGGCGAGCGACAGGAACAGTTATTTTTGCCGAAGAATCGTTAGGATCCATGATTGAATCAAAAAACCGGTTGGGGTCGATTTGGTTTTCCGGAAAAACGCTGAAACTATTATCGTAAGGAAATGGTTTGGTGGTGTTGAAAAATACTTTTCTTTCGGTATCGTCTACGACGTTTAAGGCTTCGTTATAGTCCAATTCGCCAATGCTAATGGTTATAGGAGCCATCTTCACATCCTTTTCAAACGGGTAGGCGAGGTTGTTATCCCACTGCATTTCCAAAACAACGGAATCGATATAGGCCACAGTGTCTGTGTCGGGGCCGGTAATGTCAGACACTTGCGTAACAATATTCGCCGTCATGGTTCCAAATGTGGGATGGTTGTAGCTACCCAAAGCATAAGAGGAAAAACCGCTCGTAATGGCCGAGTCTTCTTGAACAGAATAGGCCACCAAGTTCAAGCAAGCAGCGGTATCGTTAAAAAACGCACCGATAAATTCATCATCGGGTTGAAGACCACCGCCGATGGTTGAGGTTAGGTCTTTTTTGCAGGATACTACGGCTATGCCGAAAACAAGAAGACCGAAAAAGCAGGATAAATATTTAAGAAAACGATGACGTTTGGTTTGAAAACTATTCATGTATGTGATAATAAAGTTTGGCAACAAGCCATTATTTAGAAAGAATTTTGGCATAAAATTTTTGGCAATCGGCAAAGAAGGTTTCTTCCGATTTGTAGGGCATGAGCGGAACACGTGCTTTTTTGGCATAAGCGATAAGTTCGGCATCCACCTTTTCTTCCGACACAATCACGCCATCAGCCAAATCAATAGCGGCTTTCATTAGCGTTCGATAGGTGAGGCCTTCGTAGCGTGCAATATCTTTAGCCGGGATCTTATCAAACTCAAGTTTGGTTAACAGTTTTTTATTGATTTTTGTTTTAAAAGTTTCGTTGAAAAGCGATACCACAATTTTGGTGTCTTTATACATCGGGTTCGTTTTATAGAACCGGCGAATATAAAGCGGCAGCAAACTTGAAAACCAACCGCTGCAATGCACTAAATCGGGCGACCAGCTCAACTTTAACGTGGTTTCAACAGCGCCGCGTGCAAAGAAAATAAGTTTGGTGTCGGCGTCATCATAAGGCTTTCCGGTTCTATCCAAAAGGGCTTTTTTATTAAAAAAATCATCGTTGTCAACAAAGTAAATTTGCATTTTGGCTTCCGGCAGCGAGGCCACTTTCATAATCAGCGGAAAGTCCACGTCGTTGATAACAATGTTTTTTCCCGAAAGCCGAATTACTTCATGCAGTTGGCTCCGACGCTCGTTGAGGGCGTTATGCTTGGGAATAAAAACACGAATATCGTTTTGTTTTTCTTGAATAAATTGAGGTAAATGTCGACCAATGAGTGCTAAAGGTGTTTCCTTTGTGTAAGGACACATTTCCTGATTGACATACAGAATCTTCATATTTTCCATTTGGACAGGGTAAAATTTTTTGCAAAGATACGAAAAATAATTAAAAATTAAAAATTAAGAATTAAAAGGGGAGTGTTTTTTTGTCCCGTTTTTCGAGAAAAGTATCCTGTATTTATCCTATATTGATCCTATATTCATCTTTCGTTCATCCTCCGCCACAAATTTTGCTCGTGATAAGAGGCATTATTATGGGTTGTTTAGACATCATAATGCGTATCAATTAAGAAAATGAAAAAAACATTAATAAAAAGTTTTCCCAAAAAGTTGATTAATTCAAAAAAAAATCGTAACTTTGCTCGTTCTAAATCATTAATAAACTTACTAATTAAAAATGGGTTGTTAATAAAAATTGTGAAATCTCTCGCTTTTCTTTTTAGAAATGCGTACTTTTGTTAATCAAAAAATAGTGTCTTTGAAAACTTTGCATATTATGAAACAACCAATATCTCGTTTTTTTTCCATTGTATGGTGTTCCAAACGTATGCTTCGGATAGTTGCTTTGGTTGTGGGGTTGTTTTGGTTTGGCGGGGAGGCTTCGGGACAGACACTGAAAGTGATCCTTGCGGATACTGTTGGCATGAATCTGGAGGATGAAACCCCAAAGACAGCTGTAAGAAATGTATTGTGTCTTGATGATTTGACGCACTACCCTACTTACAAAATTAATATTTTGGTGGAAGTGCCGTCTGCTATGTCCAGTAATAACTACTCGTGGGGCGATGCCGATGTTATTTGGACATTTCCCAATAAAACGGGATTTACATGGACAGCGAAAAAAGTTGATAAAACGGATGCCAAATATGCCAGCTATGACAATTATGATTTAATCGAACTTACAGTTCCAAATAATCCTGCAAGCACAGACGAATATGGTCTTCTAAAAGGTGGGGATTTTAAGGCCGAATATCCGAGTTCGGATGCTTCCGGAAGTATTTTGGCAACAGCCAATATTCACTTGCCGCTTCGGCCTCCGGTTTCAGCTTCGGACACCATCATTATGGATAGTGTGCTTTGCCAAGGCGAAATTTTAACCTTTAAGATTTTGAACAAAGGCAGTACAACGGAGACCGGCGAGTATTGGGACGAAATCAATCCGGACATGTTTTTCGGATGGACGGTTTTAGATACAGATGGGAAACCAATTCAAATTACAGAGTCGAAAGACATTCCGAATACGGATACTACTTTCGACCTTAATGGATTGTTGCTTAGTGGAAATACAGCTGATTACGGCTATAATCCGAAAAAGCACGGCGGTGTTGTTGTACAGCGTTTCTATTGCAAGCCAAACTATAATACAAGAAGTGCTGGGGGAAGCGAGTTTTTGGCCCCTGCGAAGATTCAGAAGTTTGACGATAAAATCAAAGTTGCCAATCCACCCGTAGATACGGTGGATAAGAGTAAGTATGTGATTAATCGGATTTTTTGGGGGACAACGTCCGGCGCTTTTATTGAGGGAACCGGGCCTGCGGATACGCTTGGTTGGCAGATTGTCAGTGGCGATGATATTCCGCTATGTGTGAATTATGATGCGGCCTTGCAGAGTATCGAAGAAGATGGTGTGCAAGTCGGCAACACAACCGGAGGGACGAGGTCTTCAGCTTTCAATTTTACCTATTCTCAAGAGGGCTATGCCAAACAGGCGGCACAGGGTTTTGTCTTTTTGCAGGTGGGCGATGAGAGTGACAGTTTGATAGATTATAAATGGGAGATAGTTGATAATGAAGGTAAATATCTTGCTGAACGGGTGTTTCCGAACGGTAGTGATCCGACATTCAGTGATGATGGCAGATCTATCAATCCTGCGCGATGGACCCCGGTAGACGGTTATGGCCTTAATGGTGGGTTTGGAGTAATGATGGATGATGGAAACAAACTGAACCGATCTAACTCTCCCTACTCGTGGAGGGCGGCGTTTCGGGTTTTACCATTTCCGGAGGGCGATCGTCCGGCAGGAGACTTGGTTATTCGGGTTACGGCTAAATGTATGCTTTGCGAAAAAGACGGAATACCATTTGATAATGAGCCAATATTGATAAATCTTGGTAAGCCATGGGATACAACCAAGCCTGTGGATGAGGGGTTTGAAATAGGCCGTGTTGATGCAGAATTTAGCACCCAAGCCCTTTCTGATACGTTTTGTGCAGCTACACCGGTTTGGCTTAGAATGAATAAGACATTGGACATAAATACTCTTTCTTATTTTGATACAGATGAGTTGAAGGAGAAATACAATATTGAGTATTTTGTAGCGAAAGGTCTGCATCAGGTCGGTGGAGTGGTTAGGCAAGATTGGTTTTCCGGGCAATTCAATCATTCTTACGACAAAGACGAATTTAATGGTTCCGGTTATTATGGGGAATTTACGTTCAGTCCGGGGGCCAGTCAGACGGTACAAAGTGCGCCCTACGGCATTCGGGTGTCTGGAGCTAATGCTTGTTTCACACGAAAGCTGATTGGCGATATAAGGATAGATACCGTGATAAAGGGAGCAACAGTGGAAGAGAATGTATACAGAGACTCTATCTATTTCAACAATCCACAAACCGATTCGGTTTGGTTTGGGTTGCACACAATACGGTTGGAAAAACTACCGGCACCACCGCGTGTTTACGACTCGTTGGGAGGAGGTTATATTGATGGAGGTCAATATGATGTAGTAGAATCTAAATGGGTAGGCATAGACACCGTTCGGCTTTGTGAATATGAACTTTTGGACAGTCTTGGACGTAAGACCGGCCGAACCGGCTACAGGCTTGAGTTATTTAATATAGACGACCGATTGATTAACGATGATGGCACACATGGCGGCTCCGGCGCCCACCGGTGGAAGGTTATTGTCAACGGGTCCACTCCGGGTGGCGAAGGCTCCGGACACCCCATAGGGATCAATAATGAAGTTAGAACAACGGGAAACAACCCTGTTTTTATAAATTTTGACGATGCCGGTTATGGTCATCAATCGTACGTTAATCTTAAAATCGATACTAATTATTTACGTCCGGATTCTACTAATTTCAGGCGATCCGGCTTGTTGATGTGGCAGGCCCATAATGCTTGCGGCTGGGGCGATTCGGTTGTGATCGCTTATGAGACGATGGATACGGTGCCGTTTGAGGAGTATACGCCAACGGTTTGGGCAGATGTTGATCCGGCCACACCGATGAAAGATTATTTGACCGATACACGCATTTGTGAAGGTGAAGAGCTATCGTTTTTGACGAGCTATAACATGCCCGAAGGCTATACGATGACAGAAAAATCCGTACTTTCTAACAAACAAGCCCGTGTGTTTTGGCAAGTGGATTCTACGTGGACGGTAGGAGTACGTAACCGAGATTTGGAGGATGGATTGAACAGATATACCTCAATTCGCTTTGGGAAAGATAGCGGCATTGTGGCTGTTCGCTTTGTGAACCAATGCGGAAGCAGTATGCCGGTGGAGTCGTCGATGGTATATCCTGTTAACTATTATCGTGCGCAATGGGATACGATAAGCGATACGGTTTGCGCCGATTCGGTATATACCTACGCTTTGAAGTCGATGAATAAATTGACCGGTACGGAAGACGAGATGGGCGATTTAATGATGACGTTTCCGAACGATTGGTGGATTGCAAGCCGGATGTGGGATGAACAAGAACCCGTTGAAGGCCCATACTATGATACTTTTTCCAAAGTGCTTATAGGCGATCCTGCACCTACTTATGAAAGTGTTTATTACCGTGCTCAAGTAGGGCATCCGGATAGTCTTAATTTGAAAGGCGGGGAGCGTAATATTTTAGTTCGATGGATACACATGTACTGTGATATCCAGCATAATCGTCCGGAGTATTGGGACACCACCAAGGTATTTGTACGCACCCATCCGTTGATTCCTGTGGTGGATGTGTGGCCGAAGGATACGGTTTGTGCGAGGGATACGTTTTGGTATAGTGTGAAGCCGACAAAGGAAGATTCGATACAAGATAATTTTTATGTGTGGACATTCCCCGCAGGTTGGGAAGTTGTAGATTCATCTGGAGCGAGAGGCGGACACGAGATTTCGAGTTGCGATTCGGTGAGGGTGGTAACGAGTGGGACGTTTGGCGCAGAAGATACGATTAGAGTAACGGCACAGAGTTGGTGTTGTGGTCAGCCTATTGGGGAAGCCATGAAAAAAGCGGTTTGGATTTGGGATACGGCAACGTTTGATCCGGAGTACGTGCGGGATGCTTATCAGAATGATGAGCCGTTTGGTACCAGACCTTGCGGTGGGGATACGTTGCAACTTTTTGTGAACCGGCCGTTTGATGTGGATACGATTAAATGGTGGTGGCAACAACCTGGAATTGTGCCAACGGATAGTTTGGTGGATAGTGTTAAGGGCAATATGAATATGGGTTCTGAGGCAATAGCTCAATATAAGTTTGCCGATACCCTCTGTTTGCCGGATACCTTGGCCTTTCATAGTGTGAAAAGTCTTACTTTTACCCCCCTTATCATCCGAATGGATATGCAAAACCGTTGCGGATGGTCGCATTCGCCGGAAATAGAAATTACACCAGTAGATGAATTAACAGAAAGTTTTGCGCCTAAGTTTGAAACATCTACACCTGTTGTTCTTTGCCAAGATGAGGACAGTGTGTTTAAACTTACCTATCAAGACAGCCCTTTAAAAAATGCCGGACAGTATGTTTGGTATTTTGCTCAAGAGGGTCGAGAATTAGACTCTGTTGTAGAGCAAGTGATAGAGGGTAATTTGGGCTATGAGCATATCTTTAAGTTAATGCCTGCCGATACGGGCAGAGTGTGGGTAGTGGCTAAAAACACTTGCAGCCGAACCTTGGAATCGGATACGGTTACAATCACGAAAGTGAAACGTTTTTCGAACGCACCTATGCCGATGGATTTTGGATTCTTTACTTCAGCAGCTAATTACGTAGATACGGTGTGTTTGTACAGCGATAAAGATTGGATGATAAAGGCCGATACGGTTGACGAAAGAGAAGGTTTGTCCTTGCAGCCGTTTATTTGGATGCGTTTAAGTGGGGATACGCTACCGACCTTTGGGGATTTGCTCGACACGAGCGCAGCACTTTCTGTCAATCACGATAAAGTACAGGTAAAAGGTCTTGCTATGGATGCCAAACGCCAAGAGACATTAATTGGAGTAACAGCCCGTCAAGAAGGCTGCGTGGAAAATGGTGACACGTTGTTGATTCGCTTGATTTCTGTAGATACGCTTTCGTTGAATGTGATTGACAGCGTAACGTTTGAATTGTTGGATGTCGAAGATTACCAAATTCTGCCTTGCGAGGGTATTGGCGAAATTCGGGTGAAAGCTTGGCATGATACCACGATATTAGGTTTCCGCTGGGAATTGCCGACAGGGTATGAATTTGTGAGTGGTAAAGATTCTATGGGAGAAAGCGTAGATGTTAGAGTAGGAACAACTCCCGGCAAGATAGGCGTGAGGACTATGACGGGGCGGAACTATGATTTGAGTAAGAATTATTGCACTTACGAAAATCAATCGGCTGTTTATATCAAGGAAGCAATTCAGTTTTGGCAACCACCTGTTTTGGATAGTTTTGTGTTGGTATCGGATACGGCTTGTCCGGAAACGGATTTCGGCCCATTAACGGTGTATGCCCACGACAGCGATACTTTGCATGTGGATGCTTACAAGTTTATTGTGGCGCATATTTTGGATGATGAAAGCGATACGGTATTTCTTTTTGATACGGTTATTGCCACAAAACGAGATACCTTTGAATACACCATTCCCGGCGACAGTTTGCGCGATAGCACTTGGCGGTATTTGATTTCAGCCGTAGCTATTGATAGTACTTGCGGCGCATGTACCAGCGATTCAATCACACACGAATTTGCGGTAATCAGTTTGCCGAGAATAACAAATGTGATTGTGGATGCTCAACCTTGTCCCGATAGTGTTATTAAGTATATCTTTGTTTCCAATCATAATTTAGCCAGTTTTGATATGGCAGAAGGTGTTGTTTCTGGCGGAGTGTCGGTTAATAATATAATAGAAGATTCGGTTTGGATTGAATTTAATTCTAATGTAGGCGATAGTATTGAACTTTTGTTTGATATGAGTTATATCTTTGATTACTGTAATAACGAGATGGAAACGGAGATTTTGCATCGCTACGATACAACCCTCACATTGAAAAGCGATACATTGATGAACTTTGATATTAATGTTGATCGTTTTTATCCTAATGTTTTTCATGCAGATGCTATGGAAGGTAGGGCTTGTACGGACGATACGGTAATATTGGTAGCTTCCATTATCGGAGAATCCTCTTTCGCCGTGCGTTTTGGCTGGGATGTTCCGGACGATTGGAGCGATACTATTTTAGGTCGAAATGCAGATACACTGATTGCCCGAACGGCGAATGTTGCAGGCGAGTATACGGTTGTGGTAAGCGCCAGTGGCGGTTGTGGCACATCTCGAGAGCCGAAAGAGTTCCCTATTACCGTTGAAGCGGCACCCGATTATGAAGAGATTCTTGTTCATGCTAGTGATACAACGGCTTGCGAAGAATCTGAACTCATAGTTTGGGTGGATACTACAGGTACAGGTCTTATTGTAGATCAGTTCCGTTGGTCGATGGATGGCGCAGATTTTGATACGATAATAAATTCGATTACAGATACCGCAAAAATAACAGTTCCGAAAGGGGAATTTACGGTTCGAGCCAGTTATTATGTGACCGGAGATGTATGTTTTACCAAACGGGATTCCACGATTGTATACATAGAAACCCAAGATTTGCCTGCGAAACCGACACCGATTCAGAACCTGTATCCTTGTCCGGAGGAACCGTTTGAGTTGAGTTTGAATTATGACGAATGGACAGATTCTATAGCATGGAAAAGGATAGGGACTGTTTCCGAATATGATTCAGCAGCTTCCAAGATAGCACAAGATAACGGAAAATCTATTTATGATTCGCTCTATTTTGAGAATGTGGGAACAGCGCCATTTAAACTTCGTGTAGAAGCTCATAATGCATGTAATTTCCGCTACGACACGTTTACAATCTCTCCGGAGAAAAACATAGAGCCATTCAAGGAAGAGTTAACCGGCTTGACGACATTTGACAATTTGCGCTATTGTTTTAACGATACCATTTGGGGTGATGTTCGGATTCCTGCACAGCATGTTACGTTGGGCTTAACGCATCATATAGAACTTCCGAGTGATTGGATCCGTGTTGAGAAAAAAGATAGCATTATTGTAGTTGGCGCTGATACGGTTAAGCGGTTTTATTTCATTCCCGGTCAAGAGTCGGGTATGATTAAAGTTTGGACGGAAGGTTGTGGAGATAAAGATTCTGTGGAAACAAACGTAGACGTGCAGCCGACACGGTTGTATTTGGAATTTTCTAAAAGCAATGAAACATCGTCTTATGGGGATGAAACTATGTTGTTCATTATAGATAGCGCCGGAATTATAAATTCATCGGGCGAGAGGGAAGCCAACCATTGGGAAGACTTTGATTATAGTTGGTCGGATAGGTTTGAATCCACCAATCCTGCCAACACCATCATGCGCTTGAAATGGGTCTATTTGAAGGAAGAATCTTTTGTGGTAAAAGCAATTGAAAAAAGTACCCTTTATCCCGGTCAATTCCAATGCACCACAACCGATACGATCGAATTGATTGCAGATGGCACGTATTCAAGCAAAGTGGACTTTGAACCTGCGGTATGTAAGGATGTAGAATTTGAACTTACAGCAACGCATCAAGGCGGCGAGGCTGAATTTTACCGTCAAGAGTGGTTTATTTATAATCCGATGACGGGCAAATATGAACCAAAGCCGGAAGTTGAGGGTACAATATTGCGACATATTGTGAGGTTTGATACAGACGACACGCTCTATTTGGACGACACCGACACGTTGAGGTTTAGATTTGTGGGCTATGATTCGCTATACAGCAATGAGCCTGTAGCCGATCCAAGAACTACAGCCCTGTTCTCCGATACAACGAATATTGCTATTCGCATAGCTCCGTCTATCCTTGCCGAAATCTCTGGAATGGATTTAGCGAAAATAACCGATCAACTGTATGTTTTGAAATCATTGGAGCTTGGCGATTCTGTTATGATAGGCGACAGACTGTTGTTTCACGGTCGTGTGTGGCGCGATTATGATTCGGCAAGCGCCATAGCGCATACTTACCGGTGGCTCACGCCCAGAGAAGTTTATCCGGAAGATCAGCATACCTATCCGTATGCGGGCTATACTGAGGCCGGAGAATTTCGTCCGGATACGGCCAATGCAGTAACCGGTGTGATATTCTATCCGCAATGGTTCTACTATCGCGTAGAAGACCCATCGGCGTACGGATGTGTGAGTACAGTTGGCATTGAGATAAAACTACGCACAGAAGCCAAAGATGTGTTTGGGCAAACCGTTCCGGGTGGCTTTTCGCCATGGACGAGCGATGGCGTGAACGATGTGTTTATGAAAGATGTAGATGAAATAACTATTATGAACCGTTGGGGCGTTGTGGTGTATGAATCGAAGGAGCGCAGAGGATGGGATGGCCGCAATACGCAAAGTAACCGATTGGTGGACAGGGGCGATTATTTCTACATTCTTACCGTGGTAATTAATAATATCAGATATACAAAAACCGGTGTAGTAACCGTATTTTAGTTATGAAAAGAATCCTCATCACCACCCTGTTTATGGCCTTGTGCAGTAGTTTCTTCTATGCACAAGAACCGCAAGAGGGCACAGTCCAAGAACAGCAAAGCAATCAAGCTACTGTTCACCCTAAATCGAAACGCGAAAAACTGTCTCGCAAATTACGTGTTAACAGATGGGTTCGCATGGCCGACCGGGCCTTTGACGAAGGCCGATTTTTCAAAGCACAAGGCTATTACGATCGGGCTTTTCGTCGTGCTCCGGAAGGCGATGTGAGAATGAAACTTCGTTTGCGAATGGGCGAAACCCAACGTCAGCTAAATCATCCGGTTGAAGCGGTAGTCTATTTTGATCGTGTTTGGGGTAGCAACAACCGCGACATAGATTTCTTGGAATCGTATGCCGATGTATTGCTTAAAGCTGCAGATTATGTGAAAGCCAAATTTGTGTACGACATGCTTTACAATGCATCTCCAAACGATAAGTTTATTCAAAATCGTTTGGCTTCGTGCGAACTTGGATTAGCTTATGTGGATACGGCAAGTATACTTTCGCAGAACGATATTAACCGTCAAAACAACCTCTCTACACCATTTGCGGAATTTGGTTCAACGATTGTAGAAGGAAAATTAATTTTCAGTTCGGCGCAACGTGTCCAGCCCAATACAACCGACTATCAGACCGGCGAGGGGTTTTCTCATTTTTACGAAGCCTCGTATAGAATCGATTCTATGTCGTGGGAAAGTCCATCCCCAATGAGTTTCAATATATGGAGCGACAATATCAGCGACGGCGGATTTTCGTATGATGAGGTCAATAAAATAGGCTATTTTCACCGTTGCAACGAACGCTATTGCGAGATTTATTCAACCACTCGTGAAGGCAACGGTTGGACGGTTCCGCAAAAAGTTGAAATTTCCGGCCTCAATCCCGAATACATTGTTGGAGAGCCGACAGTATCGCCCGATGGCCAACGTATGATTGTGGTTGCCCGCGACCCGAAAGGCGAGGGTGGAAGTGATTTGTGGATAATGAACAGAATAGCTCCACCATTAGGCCAATCACGTGTTTCAGGATCGCAAGACCGCACCGAAACCGTAGCCACAAGAAGCAAGACAAGTAAGGCCGCAACAGCCCAAACCAAAAAATACAAAGCTGCTCCGGCAGCCTCCAAACCGGCTTCTAAATCAAAGAAACAATCAGACTTGGAGTTATCTTCAGAATGGTCGATGGCCGTAAATCTTGGCAATGTAGTCAATACCAAAGGTGATGAAGTTTATCCGAAATGGGTCAACAACAAAGCGTTTATGTTTTCTTCCAACGGACATGTGGGTTATGGCGGACAAGATATGTATGTGGCTATAGCTGACGGAAATGATGTATTTGGTGAGATTTACCATGTGGAAGCGCCCATCAATACATCGTTCGATGATTATTCTCCGGCTATGGCGCCAAGTGTAGAACGGGCCTATTTTTCCAGTAGCCGGTATTACAATGTCGGATTTTCCAATGAAGTATATTCATTTCCTAAAACGGCATCGATGCTGGATATTCAGTTTGAGGTTAGAGATTCTGTAACCAAAGAGTTGTTGGCGTTAACAGCAGTTACCGTATGCGATACAAATGGTTGCACGACGTTATATACCGACTCCTTGGGACAAGTGGCTTACGTTGCACCAAAAGCAGGCAATACCTATACGATGGCGTTTGCTAAGGATGGCTATCAACCCGATACCATGAATCCACTTCAATTAAATCCCGCATTGGATATAATTCCTGTGCGCGGTCAATTCACCATGACTATGGAGTTGGTTCCCGATTATGTTCAACCCGAACCTGAGCCGGAACTCGAACCTATTCCATACAAAGAAAATCCAGTGGAATGGATTTTTGCATCGCAACCAGTGGTTGCAGATACAGTAGATGTCTTGGCTTTAGCCAAAATGGATACCCTCACGAATTTGTTTGGGCCGGAAAACCCGTGTGTCGAAGATTTGGCTTTGATTATCCGTTTGGATTCTTCTGCCGACTATACGCAAATCGGAGATATGGAGTCTTTGACTGCTGTGCAAACCAAACCACATTACGTTACAGAAGAAGTTCCCGTTGTAGACCTTGATAATCCGGGCGACACAATTTACAGAATAGATACCATTTCATGCGAAATACTCTACTTTGCACCGGAAGCTCTGTTCTCAATACCGGTTGTGGCTAATACTCCGGATGATTTTGTGATTACCGGAACATACGATTATGCAGCGGAACGCCCCGATACGACAATGATATTCAAAAACGTGCCGTTCTCAGTACCGGTGAAAGGCGTAGGCGAAATACTTGATACAACGTCGGTTGACACCATGCCGGTAGAAGAACCGGTTCTTGCTGCTGCGGAAGACAGCATACCTGAAAGTATTTGGCATTACAGTGTGAATCAATCCGAAGAACATAGCGATACCGTGAATTTGGTTGCTATGGCTATGTTTGATACACTCACCAAACTATTGGGGCCGGATAACCCATGTGTCGAAGATTTGAGATTAGCCATCCAATTAGATTCATCGTCGAATTACACGCAAGTGGGTTCCATCCAAACGTTATCAGAAGCCAAGCAGATAGCACAAGCAAGTTTGGACAGCAATAGCGAAAACGTGCCGTGCGACACGTCTTATTTCCAACCGGAAGCCTTGTTTGCCATGCCAATTGTGGCCAACACACCAGATGATTTTGAAGTTACAGGAACGATCAATTACACGCTTGTACGTCCCGATACCACGATTATTTTTAAAGAGCCGTTCTCCATATTGGTTGAAGGTGTTGGCGAACCTATAGATACCATGCCGGCAGACGAAGATCCGATGCTTGCCGCTGTTGTGGAAGACAGTGTGCCGCCCATTGTTTGGACGTATAGTGTAAATATGCCGGAAGAGGGCAATGATACGGCGTATTTGGTGGCCAAAGCCACGATAGGAGAAAGCTATGAGTTAGTTTCTGATGAACCGCAAGAAGACCCATTTGTGCCGCTAACATTTGCATTCAATCCGGATCCCAACAACTATGATTTAGCCGGAGCATCAACGTCAAACGTGCCGGCAGAGAAAAAATCGTTCCAGCTTGAAGAAAATGAAAATGTTTACCATCCGCTTTTCATGTCGTATTACAAGGATTCGGTAACCTTTGCACAACCGGTTATCTTGAAGAATCAAAATCCGTTTGAAGTAACCGGAACGACGAATTACGTACTTGGTCAAGACGAAGATTATACGTCTTATGCCAATGAACCCATGACTTACCCGATACCGGGAAGAATTGAGGAAGAGCCGCAAGACGACCTTCCGCTTATATCGTGGTATTACAGCGTAGATCAATTCAACGATGGAACCGCAGAACTCACCGCAAAAGCCGTTATCAAAAAAGGTGCGATAATGCTTTCCGACCTACAGGTAGCCAATGAATTATTGTCGCCGATTACGTTTGAATTTGTAGAAAACCCCGACCAATATGAGTTGATAGGAAAACCTACTGCCGACTTCAGACCTATATTTGTAGACGATCTTCTCAATTCAGACTTTGCTGATGTGCCGGATTCTATCAAGAATCTTGAAGGACGACCGGCTGTTCCGATGTCCTATTTCCGGGATTCGGTAACGTTCTCACAAAGTATAGAAGTAAAAAGTGCGGAAGATTTTGATGTTCTTGGTAAAATGAACTATACGTTGGGCTTTGATAAAGTATTTTCGCCGTATACCAATGTGCCGTTATCTTTCCCGATTTTTGGCATAGAGCAAGAAGAGGAGCCTGTACCGGCACCTGTAGATGATCGGCCTTTGTTTACCAACAAAGTGCAAGTGAAAGAACGCGAAGATTTGGATATGTCGGATTGTATGCGTCCGGGCATGACACCCGAAGAAGTGATAGAATGCTTAAATAGAACTAAACAAGAAAATCACGTGGCACAAAACGAACAAGAGGAAGTCGACGTGCGTATTGTCCACAACTATCAAGACCGCATCAACGACCCAAATCGCCGTGCCAATATGGAAGTGTTGCCGCCAAACGTCCCATGTGTGGATTGCGGAGAACAACCGGTTCAACATCAAACTTCAGAAGAACTTTACATCCAAAGCGGAGATGACAAGAAAACCTTGAAATTTACCGATAACGCCGGAAATGTAACCTATCTGGATTTAGCGCCAAACACCAAATATCACATCAATGTATCTAACGCATTGGCTGATTTGATGGCTAAATTGCCCGAAAATGTTGAAAAATCCGATCTCGTGAAAACAGCGAAAACGAAGGATTATATCGTTTACGAATGTTTGCCGAAATTAGCCGAAGTAGGCGAAGAAGTGTATGTGAATAATATCTATTATGATTTTGATAAATCTGAGGTGATTCGTGATGGTAACCGCGAATTGGATAAAATGGTTATTATCGCCATTAAAAATCCGCAATTAACGTTTGAAGTAACGGCCCATGCCGATGAACGTGGTTCTGACGAATACAACGTGGCTTTGACCGAACGCCGTTTGAAAAGTGTAACCGACTATTTGGCTAAAAAAGGCTTGGATTTAGGACGTTTGATTACGAAAGCAGCAGGTAAGTCTGAGCCATTGTTGGTTCATGCAGGCAATGATGACGAACACGCACTCAACCGTAGAACCACCATCCGACTATACAATGCACAGGCCACAAACATGTTGCAAAGTGTCGACTACGAAGTGCCGGAAAATAAACCGTTCGACAGGCGAGGTTTGAGATTTAGAGTACAAGTTGGAGCGTTTAAAGAAGCCCCCGAATATCCGTTGTATCTATTCAAAGACCACATCAACGCTGCAACATCGGAGCGATTGAGCTATTATCAAGATCGCGATGGCTTATACAAATTCACAATCGGCGACTTTACCGATTTGGAACAAGCCCGCAGAATATGCCGTGGTATTTTGGAAGCAAACAAAGAATGCTATGTAGTAGCCTTTATTGATGGACAACGCATCACTGTGGCTGAAGCACAAATGTGGATTGTTAACCAAAAACGAAATGGAAACCGATAATCCGTAAATGAAATTTGTTCAAGTCTATATCAGTCTAATCATAGTGTCTTTAAGTTTTCAGGCTTGGGGACAGCAAGACCCGTTGTTTAGTCAACAGCACCTAACACGGCTCAACATCAATCCCGCTACAACGGGCAATACGGCTTATGCCAATGCGTATTTGTTTGCTCGCCAACAATGGATCGGATTTGAAGGTGCCCCGTCCACACAAATGCTGGCAGCGCAAGCCTATTTCAAGGATTATAAATCCGGCGTAGGATTGTCTGTACTCAACGATAGAATAGGAAGGCACAACTTACTTGATGTTTTGCTCAACTATGCCTATCACGTGCCCGTTGGTGATGAAAAATACGTCGCTCTCGGATTGGGTGCAGGCATTGCTAATCGAAAAATGCAAAGTGTTTCATTTATCGACCCGGAAGAGGATCCGTTCGTAGTTGACGCCAACAATGCAAAGGCCAAAACAAGATTAGACCTCAATGTTGGATTGGCCTATATTTCGCCGAAATTTACGATGGGATTTTCAGCCACGCATCTCAATTCCATCTTTATGGGAGCAGATGATTGGTACAAACTGCCTTTGCATATCTATGGATTTATGGAAGGCACATTTGGAAAAGACATTCAAGTTTCGCCGAGAGCACAAATTCGCAGCGAGTTCCAATTCAAATCCCATCCGAGCGATACGCTTGCGCTGATGGATAGAGTGAGCATGCAATATGATTTGGGCGCTTCCGTAAGCATCAAAGATGTGATGTGGTTTGGCTTCGCATTCCGAAATGTAAACACATTTGTAGGCATGTTTGGAATCAACCTTGGCCAGAATCTCCGATTGAGTTATGCTTATGATTTCACATTGAGTTTTTATAACCGGCAAGATAAATATTTCAAAACGTATGGCTCGCACGAACTTGTGTTGCACTACAAAATGCGGATCGCCGAAATGGAAGATGCCGAACAGGAACCCCGATTTTTTGATTAACCTAATTTCGTAAAATTTCAAACATGGCAAAAGAAACAGAAACACTCAGCTCTTACAACATCATCAGCGCAGGAACCATTATTAAAGGCGAGCTGCATACACCCGGAAATATCCGTATTGACGGAGCCTTTGAAGGAGAGATTACAAGTAAAGGTCGGCTTATCGTTGGACAAGCCGGAAGTGTATCCGGACGTATAGCATGCCAAAACGCCGAGCTTGAAGGCCAAATAGATGCCAACATCACAGTAGAACAGCATTTGGCTCTAAAATCCACCGCAAAGCTAATTGGCGACGTGAAAACCGACAAAATATCCATAGAAACAGGAGCTGTATTTCATGGCCATTGCCAAATGAATATCCATAAAGCAGAAATACCTTTTGACAAAGATTAAATCTAAAAAACCATGTCTAACACACATTTAAAAACGTATACCACTACACTGCTCGTTGTAGGTGTAGTATTGGCCATAGCCTCATCGTTGGGACAATATTTTTACCCCACGATCATGCATCCGCTTTGGTTTATCGAATTGGCTTTTGTCATCGCAATTCAGTGGCTGGCGTTTGTATTTCTACAAAAGCACACTCAAAACATAAAAACACTAATGCAGCGCTACCAAACCGCTAAATTAACCAAATTGTTTCTTTATTTAATAGCGTTAGTTTGTTATGTGTTTGTTGTGAAAGATTACGCATTTCAATTCTTGATTGACTTTTTGGTGTACTATGTTGTTTTCATCGTCTTAGAGATGTTTTTCCTGCAACGCTGGATGAAATCCCTATCAAAAGCAGAAGAAACCAAATAGTGGCTATATAAAAGGATTTAATCCCGAAAGTACATCAAGAAAACATGCTAAATATATCCCATTTTGGGCATAGTTCTTAATTTGACTGAAATATAAGTTCCCAACCAATAAAATATATAAGAAGCAGAAAATCAAAGAAATGCTTATTTGACCGTTATTTGACAGAATTAAATATGCGAAAAGAAAAATCAACCCCCAAAGAATTTTGGTCGAGGCAATCAAACATCAATGCCGATTTGTTTGGTCTTTTTTAGCAAATTGATGACATCATTTTTATTTTTCATAATCTTTCATATAGTCCTTTAATTCCTGAAATGCCAATGGATAGTGCTTTTTACGTTCTTCCATATCATAAGGGATTATAACATTGTCGCCAAAGTATTTTTCAAATAATTGATTCAAGATAACTCCACTCTTTTGTACAGATAAGTATTTAATTGGGATTTCTTGAATTGACTGTATATCATTGTCAATCGTGTTGAAGATCTGATTAAATTCGGCTTCATCAAAAAGGCTTAATTTACTTTGATATTCACACATCGTATAGGAAACAAATATATCATTATGCCATTGTTTTTTATGTCTATCTATTAGACACTTTTTTATCCGTCGTTCTTCTTCAAAGTATTCTCCATATCGTTGCTTTCTTAATAGAATATGTGAATTCGTATTTGGAGCAACTTTATCACCTTGTCCTCGCAAATTGCATAATTGAGAAAATAGAGGCGAAATAATTAAGTTAGGATATTTTGCAAAGATTGGATAAATGTTCTTGATTTCAGTGTTATCCCTTGTCAAAACTCTTAGCAAGGTTTTTCCTGTGATTTTATTTACGAAATAATCTAAACCCAAAGAGAAACCATTTGTAGAATACAAGAAATCTGCATTATGAGGAAAAACAGAGCGCTTTTTAATTGTTTCCGAAGAAGAAATTGGCATCACAAGTAATTGTGCTATAAAATCTTTGGCAACATCTTCAAACAATTCATCCTCGAATGGTAACCTGTAACAATCAAGGTCATTTCTATTCAATTTTAGAGGCAAATTCCCTTGCGTATCTTCTATCAGCAAATTTGGTTTATATACAATTACGTGTTTGTCATCGGAAAATTTATTGAAATGATGGGATAGTGTAATGGTAATATTATTGCAGGCAACATACATGTTTGGATTGATATTATCCTTTTTTGAATAATCCCATTGTACACTATCGTATTTATTAGGATAGATTTTCCGCATTTTTGTTGGTGTAAAGAACTCTTTTGGAAATTTCTGGTCTTCTTCCATCAGATATTGAACAGAAGGAATTTCGCCAATATACCAATCCGTCCAAGAAATCCCATTATAATTTGGCTTTGATAATGAATCATAGTTTGACTTTGTTGATATACTTATTGCTATTTCTGTACCAATGTCAAAACTATCAATAGTTTTAATATCAATAAAGTCACTATTCATATTTGCAGTAAAAGCAAAGGCTTCCTGATTATCTTTACAGTTTTTAGTTTTTACAGAGATTTCGTCTCCCAACAAAAATGCTGCTAAAACACCAATTCCAAATTTGCCATTTCTGGAAACAAGACTTTTGCCTTCGCTAGAAATAAATTCTTTTTTCCATTCTGTACTTTGTCTAAATGATGATCCAACAGACAAAAAGTAATTCAATATTTCGTCGAGTGTCATACCTTTGCCATTGTCTTTTATTTTAAATAGATATTTTCCTTCATCTACTTTATCAACTGAAACAGTTACTTCTGGTTTGTAATTTGGATTTTCTTTGTCTTGTTCTATTTTTATTCGTTCTTTACAGGCATCAGTTGCATTTTGTACCAATTCCCGTACACCATAAGTTGGATGGTCGCCATACAACGGAGCAACTAACAACTTTGACAATTCATTATTTACTTCAAAAGCAATTTTTTTTGGCACATAGTCTATTTTTTGTAAAAAAGTTGGATATTCAAGATTTGAAGCAATCCTCCTAAATTTTATTTTTGGTTTTTCGGTAGGTAAGAATCCATAAATTTCCCCCAAGATAGACCACGATAAATCAAATTCGTGTTGTATGTCGTTGATAAGATTTTGTATTTTCACATACATTTGGGCATTTTTCGGCTCGGCAGTAACAGAAATCAATTCGGGATCTTTATTCCTGAATGTCAAATGCGAAATTGCTAAATGCATTTTGTGTTCTTGTATAGAAGTAGGACTGTTGAGTGTTTTTAATTTTAATATACTGGGATCAGTACGATTTTTATCAATTTGTAGATAATCGGCAATTCTCAACAATACCATTAAAAAGACAATATTCATATCTGCTGGATTTCTCCAAACTCCGTAAGCAATTTCTTTCAAATAATCAAAAGTATTACGAATATTCGTTCCGTGGCTCCTTGCCACGATACCTATAAATTGTCGGTCTTGTTTTGTTAAATTTTCATTTCCAAACGGAATCATTTCATTTCCAATAAAATCTTTCAATGCAATTTCGTGCGCTAATCTCGCGTGATGTCTTCTTATAAATTCGCCAATTAATTTTTTGTCCGTACCGTTCAATTTATCCTTATCTGATAAATTAGGTTCAATGATTGTTTCGTTAGAATTACCAAAAACATTTTCCCTTTGCTTGCTACTCCAATGCCTCACTTCTGATAAATAATCCTGCCACAATTCCAGCCAAGTTTTTTTATCCAAAATTTCAACTCTTACATCATCGTATTTTCCATCAATCATTGCTTTAAAAGTCGAAAATTCCGTGTGCATACCAATATCGTGCAACACAA
>JAITVC010000182.1 GCA_031286005.1 Bacteroidales bacterium | reverse complement strand
CGCGTGGTCTGTGGCAATAGTGTCGATTAAGCCTGTGATCACTGCATTTCGCAAGGCTTTTCGATTGTCAATTGTTTTGATAGCCGGATTGCATTTGATTTTTGCGCCCAATCGGCCATAATCTCCTGTTGTAAACCACAAGTGAGATACACAAACCTCACTTGTAATACGCTTTTCCGAAAGCGGAGCGGTAGAAAACAGCTCTAACTCCTTTGCGGTGGAAATATGGGCAACATGCAATCGGGTGTTGTATCTTTGTGCCAACTCCACAGCCTTTTTCGTACTCGTATAGCAAGCCTCAACATCCCGAATAACGGGATGCACAGAGAACGGCGGATAATCGCCATATTTGGCTTTGATGCCGGCCATGTTTGCTTGAATACGCAGTTCGTCTTCGGCATGAACAACCACCGGCACACGGGCTTCGGCAAATAAACGATGCAAAACCGCATCATCATCCACCAGCATACCGCCTGTTGACGAGCCCATAAATAACTTGATACCACAAAACGTCCGAGCATCCATACGCAACACCTCATCCAAATTATCGGCAGAAACACCCATGAAAAAGCCATAGTTAGTCCACGCATCTTTTTTGGCAATGGCGCACTTCTCGTTCAGCAAAACTTCGCTCAATGTAGGCGGTTGTGTGTTCGGCATATCCAAAATGGAAGTTACGCCCCCACTCACGGCCGCACGGCTTTCCGAAAAGATTGAACCTTTGTGTGTCAATCCCGGTTCACGAAAATGCACATGCGTATCAATCACGCCGGGCAACACCACATAGCCCGAAAGGTCAATAATCTCTGTCGTATCGGAAACCAACGCCGTATAATCTTCCGTTGCCGGAATAATCTTCTCAATCCTCTCGTTCCGAATCAACAGATGTCCCTTAAACCGAGCATTCTCATTGATAATTTGGGCATTCAGCAACAACTTCGACATGGCTATTTCTCCTCGCATTGATAGGTTGCTGCCACGTCTCGAATAATTTCCATCGCTTCCTTATCGTCTTGATAAAGTTCCAAAATTTTGGCATTCAACTGTTCCATTTTCTTTTGGTTGCGTTCCTCTTTGGCCTGTAAGCGTCGGCATTCCTTATCGGTTTTCGCTTCGTTTAAGGCTTCGCGGATGTCGTTGTTCGCACAAGTCAATTCCATGTATTGCTCGGCCAGCGTTTTCGGCGTTGGCGTGCAACTTGCCGTCAGCAACACAATAGAACAAACACAGATGAAGAAAACGTATTTCATGAATCCAATTTTATAACTGTTAATCAAGTTTCAACACAGCTAAAAACGCCGACTGTGGCACTTCTACAGAGCCGATTTGACGCATGCGTTTCTTACCTTCTTTTTGTTTTTCCAACAGTTTACGCTTTCGCGAAATATCACCGCCATAACATTTAGCCGTAACGTCTTTACGCATGGCCTTAATGGTTTCGCGGGCGATAATCTTCGCACCAATAGCCGCTTGAATGGCCACATCAAACTGCTGGCGTGGAATCAATTCTTTCAATTTCTCGCACATGCGCCGTCCAAAGTTATAGGCATTATCCGTGTGAATAAGCGTTGACAACGCATCCACCGTATCGCCGTTGAGTAGTATTTCCAATTTCACCAATTTCGACGGCTGATAATTGCTCGGATAATAATCGAACGAGGCATACCCTCGCGAAATACTTTTTAACCGGTCGTAAAAATCAAACACAATCTCGGCCAACGGCATCTCAAACGTGAGTTCCGAACGGTCTGACGTGATATAAGATTGATTTTTCAGCACCCCACGCTTACCGATGCAAAGCGTCATAATCGCACCGATATACTCGGCTTTCGTTATCACTTGCGCTTTGATATACGGCTCTTCAATGAAGTCCACCGTGCTTGGGTCGGGCAATCCCGACGGGTTGTGAATATCATACATCTCGCCTTTCGTCGTATGCACTTTATAGGAAACGTTGGGTACAGTCGTGATGACATTCATATTGAACTCACGTTCCAAGCGTTCTTGAATAATTTCCATGTGAAGCAAGCCCAAAAATCCGCAGCGGAAACCAAAACCGAGCGCAACAGACGATTCCGGTTCAAACGTCAACGAAGCATCATTGAGTTGCAATTTCTCAATCGAATAGCGCAACTCCTCATAATCGTCGGCATCCACCGGATAAATCCCCGCAAACACCATCGGCTTCACATCCGAAAACCCATCGATAGCCTTTTCACAAGGCCTGTCAACGTGCGTAATCGTATCGCCCACCTTCACTTCGGCGGCGGTTTTTATGCCCGAAATGATATAACCCACATCGCCCGGCGTCATTTTTTTGCGGCTTTCCTGTTTGAGTTTCAACACGCCGATTTCATCCGCGTGATACGTCTTTCCGGTATTCACAAACTTCACATGATCGCCGCTTTGCAGCGTTCCGTTGAAAATACGAAAATACGAAATAATACCTCGGAATGAATTGAACACCGAATCGAAAATCAACGCCTGCAACGGCGCATTCTCATCGCCTTTCGGCTGGGGAATGCGGTTGATGATAGCATCTAAAACCTCCGGAATACCATAGCCTGTCTTGCCGCTGGCGGCCAAAATATCCTCCCGTTTGCAGCCCACCAAATCCACAATCTGATCTTTTACTTCTTCGGGCATAGCATTGTCCAAATCCATTTTGTTAAGCACAGGGATAATCTCCAAATCGTGCTCCAACGCCAAATAGAGGTTTGAAATCGTTTGCGCTTGAATACCCTGCGTGGCGTCAACAATCAGCAAAGCCCCTTCACACGCAGCAATCGATCGGGATACTTCGTAAGAAAAATCCACGTGTCCAGGCGTGTCGATAAGGTTGAGTAAATATTTTTCACCGTTGTGAATATACGGCATTTGGATGGCATGACTTTTAATCGTAATACCTCTTTCGCGTTCCAAATCCATATTGTCGAGCACTTGCGCCTGCATGTCGCGCTCAGAAAGGGTACCGGTGTGTTCGAGCAAACGGTCAGCCAAAGTGCTTTTTCCGTGGTCGATATGTGCAATAATGCAAAAATTGCGGATGTTTTTCATAAGGAGTGCAAAGATACGAAAAAAATTAAAAATTAACAATTAAAAATAATTCCCCGCCAAAATCTCCAAAACATCACCTTGAAACGTTACTTTTTTTGAAGAAAATTTGTAACGAGGATACATCGA
>JAITVC010000117.1 GCA_031286005.1 Bacteroidales bacterium | reverse complement strand
CCGTCTTCGCCCGGTGTGCCGTGAACGATAATAAATGCAGCATCAAAAGTAATGTGCTGGCCACTGATGGTTAAACTAAAATCGTTTTTGTCAACGGATATGTTGTGGCCATCGGCAGTTGTATGTGTCCAAGTTTCAGGTGTAATAATAATTTTGTAAACGTTAAAGAGAGCTGGGTCGAGATGCTGTTCTACCACAGCCGCACTACGAATCGAGACAATATTTTCGCCGGAATACCCACCGGCGATAAGGGCAATGTTTTTCATTTGTGAATTTTTTTGCAAAGGTACGAAAAAATTATGAATTACGTAAGGGCTGGGGGCACCCGCTCTGTGGTTATCAATTATTGCTTTTCGGGATAAGTATTCGTTTAGGTATAGATTGTACTGGTTTCATATTCAGTATTGTTATCATAGTATTCAGTTATGGTATTTTTGCTTTTGAATCGTATATAAATGGTAGAAGCAGGTATAGATAGTTGGATTATTCCACCACCCATGTACTGCCATTCAAACGGATATTCTTGATCTCTCGTTTCTTCAGAAACATCCGGAATTTCGACATAGTAGCCTGTGCCGCCTTCCTCGAATACGTACGTCCATTCGGCTTGTTTCATCAACGATGTACCTGTCCACTGAAATGCCCCTACGACATCGCTTGCGCTGTAATTTTCGTCATCTCCGTTACCATCTCCGTTGCCGGGAGTAAAAGCCTGTTTGGTGTAATGCTGCGTTGCTTCGGGCACGTGTTCGTAAGCTTCATAGGTCATTTTTAAGTTGTCGCCCGACACAGAGTAGAGTTGAATACCAGAAACTTAAACTTCATGAGTGGCAGTGTATATGGAACTTTCCACCTTCAGTTTCGTAGGTCATATCTGTTCCTTCAAATGTGTTGTCCGACCATGCGCCTTCTTCGTATTCGTAATACTCCAGGCTACCGTTGTCTTTGAAAATATAGGCATCTTTATACACTGTATTTTCTGTCGACTGCACCCAAGCGTAGCCATCGGGCAGAACGAGGTTACCTCCGTTCCATTCTGTTTTTTCATCGTCTTTTTTGTCTTTGTCGTCTTTTCCACATGAGTAAAAGGCTGTTGCTGCTGCGAGGCAGGTAGCTATCGCTACCACACTCCCCATTTTGAAATACTTTTTAAGTATAATGTTTTGTTTTTTTGTTAATGTTATTTGCAGAAGTTTCATTCTCAATTTTTCATTCTCAATTAACTTCGTTGAGGGCTCGCCATTCTCAAATTTTTTCGTATCTTTGCACCCCAATACAGAATGAATAATGTTGAACACGCCGCTTTCTTTTTTGCCTGAATTTCCGTTGTGGCTTTCGCCGATGGAGGATGTTACCAATCCGCCGTTTCGCCGCATTTGCAAGCACTTTGGAGCCGATGTTTTGGTTACGGAGTTTGTGCCCACAGATGCCATAATTCGCAATGTCCAACGCAGTTTGATGAAGTTTGATTTTGAAGAATCCGAACGTCCGCTTGGCATTCAAATCTACGGCCATTTGGAAGATGCAATGATTGAAGGCGCTAAACTTGCAGCAGCAGCAAACCCTGATTTTATAGATATTAATTGGGGCTGTCCTGTGAAGAAAATTGCCAATCGAGGAGCAGGCTCCGGTATTTTCAAAGATATTCCAAAGATGATTCGCATCACCGAAGGTATTGTAAAGGCCGTGAATTTACCCGTTACGGTAAAAACACGCTTGGGCTGGGACGATGAGTCGAAAGTCATCGTTGATGTGGCCGAACGTCTACAAGATACCGGCATTGCAGGCTTGAGCATACACGGGCGAACGCGCTGCCAATTGTATACCGGGGAAGCCGATTGGACCCTCATCGGCGAGGTAAAAAACAATCCACACATGACCATCCCCATTTTCGGAAACGGCGATATTAAAACGCCCGAACGTGCTTTGGAAGTGAAAAACCGCTATGGTGTGGATGGTATTTTAATCGGCCGGGCTACTATCGGCAACCCTTGGATTTTCAGAGAAATCAAACATTTCTTCAAGACCGGCGAATATTTGCCAATGCCAACGATTGACGAGCGTGTGGATGTGTGCCGAGAACATCTTTTGGCCTGTATCCAATGGAAAGGCGAAAGCAAAGCCATTGGCGAAATGCGCAAGCATTACAGCACGTATTTTAAAGCCATACCACATTTCAAACCGTTGCGTATAGAACTTTTACAAGCCAAAGAATTAACCCATATTTTGGAACTGTTTGAAAAAATTCGTACCTTTGCAGCATGTACAAATCCAGAACTTTAAAAATAGGTCAATTGACTTTGGGAGGCAATGCTCCCGTGCGCATTCAGTCGATGACGAACACCGACACGATGGATACGTTCGCCACAGTAGAACAGTGCAAACGCTTGATTGACGAAGGCTGCGAATTAGTTCGCATCACTGCGCAAGGCGTGAAAGAAGCCGAGAATTTAGCCAATATCAAATCATCGTTAATTCAGCAAAACTATGCTGTGCCTTTGATTGCCGATATTCACTTCCAGCCCAAGGCAGCCGAAGTTGCCGCCACTATCGTTGAAAAAGTCCGTATCAATCCCGGCAATTATGTGAATATGAGGGCAGGCAACCTGTCTGCTGATGAGGATACAGCGCAAATCATCGAAAAGATTTCGCCTTTATTGGATATTTGCAAAACACATAAAACCGTGATTCGTGTAGGCGTTAATCATGGCTCACTCTCGGATCGCATCACTGCAAAATATGGCAACACGCCGCAAGGTATGGCCGTATCGGCGATGGAATTTGTGCACATTATTCACAATTTAGGCTTTGATGATTTGGTGCTTTCGATGAAAGCCAGTCGAGTGAAAACAATGACCGAAGCCACACGTTTGCTTGTTTCGCGCCTCGAAGCAGAAGGGTTTGATTATCCCGTTCATTTGGGCGTTACCGAAGCCGGCGATGGCGAAGACGGACGAATTAAATCCGCTATCGGCATCGGCAGTTTGTTGTTGGATGGTATCGGAAACACGCTTAGGGTTTCGCTAACAGAAAAACCGGAAAATGAAATCCCTGTTGCCAAAGCCATTCTGCAATCCTGTGGAAACCGGGTGTTTACGGCCGACTACATTGCTTGCCCATCGTGCGGACGCACGCAATACGATATTGAAACCGTGCTGCAAGAAGTGAAACGCCGCACGAAGCATCTCAAAGGTTTGAAAATAGCTGTGATGGGTTGCATTGTCAACGGCCCCGGCGAAATGGCAGATGCCGATTTTGGGTATGTGGGTGCAGGTGCCGGAAAAGTGGTTATCTACAAAGGCAAAGAGCCTGTCCGCAAGAATGTGGATGCGGCTGTGGCGGTGGATGCACTGATGGAAGTCATAGAAAAAAGCTAATAAACAATACTATCGAATGAAAAATTTTATCTTTCCTCTGCTATGTGCGTGCACAACATGGCTCTCCGCACAACAAAAAACAATTACCCTCGAAGACATTTGGACTAAAAATACATTTGCCGCAGAGCGTATAGATGCTATCCGTTCGGCTAACGACGGCGAGCATTACTTTGTGCTCGAAAACCGGCAAATTATTGCCAAATACCAACTCACAACCGGTGAGAAAACCTCTGAGTTGCTTAATCTAAGCCAATTTTCCGACTATAAAGAAACGGTGATTGACGGCTATCAAATGAGCGCTGACGAGAAAAAGGTTTTAATCACTACGAAGTCCAATCCCATTTATCGCCGTTCGTTTGAGGCGGAGTTTGTCTGTTTTGATCTTGAAACTCAAATCGGAACCCCGGTGTCTGTTAATGGCAAACAGCGATTGTCCACATTCTCGCCAAATTCAAACCACATCGCTTTTGTGCGGAATAACAATCTGTTTTATGCGGACCTGCAAACGCATACAGAAACTCAAATTACCACAGACGGCGAATTTAATCGTATCATAAACGGCACTACCGATTGGGTGTATGAAGAGGAGTTTGGCTTTACACAAGGGTTTCATTGGTCGCCTAATGGCGATAAAATCGCCTATCTGCGTTTTGATGAATCCCATGTCAAGGAATATGCGATGACGATGTGGGGTGAACTTTATCCAACAGAATATCGCTATAAGTATCCCAAAGCAGGCGAGGATAATTCGTTGGTTACACTTCATGTGTATGACCTGAAAACACAGCAAAAATCGACAGTTCCACTTTCGCAATATTCGGATTTCTATATTCCCAAATTCGGTTGGACGATGGACAATGATGAGTTGTTTTTTATGGTGCTGAATCGTCATCAAAGTAAGTTGGATATAAACCTTTTCAATACACAAAATCAAACCGTAACAGCCATCTACAACGAAACAAACCATGCGTATATTGAAGTTCCTGAGCTGATATTTACATCGGATAAATTCATTATCACGAGCGAGAAAGAAGGCTATAATCAGATTTACGAACATAAAAAAGATGGTACATTCATTAAAAAACTAATACCTGAAAACTATGACGTCACAGCGGTTTACGGGTTAGATGAAAAAAGCAAGCGGTTGTATTTTCAAGCCGCCAAAAGTTCATCAATAAATCGCGAAATCGGTTGGGTGAATGTGGATAAAAAAACGCCGAAGATTACTTTAGTGTCTTCAGAAATGGGCTTTAATACGGCTGTTTTCAGTAAAACGTATCAATATTTTATCAACACCCATTCGTCGGCCAATACGGCGCCAAAGTATACTTTGCACGATTCTAACGGCAAACTTTTGAAAGTGCTTGAAGACAATGCTACACTCAATCAAAAATTCAAAGATTACAATTTTGTTGAAAAAACATTTGGCACGATTAAAAATGCGGTAGGCGATGAAATGCCTTACTGGATTATGCGCCCGAAAGATTTGGAACAAGGGAAAAAATATCCCTTGCTGATGTTTCAATACAGCGGGCCGGGTTCTCAACAGGTAACCAATAGTGATGGCCGTTCTGCAGATAATTTGTGGTATCAAATGCTTGTAAAAGAAGGCTATATCATCGTTTGTGTGGATGGTAGAGGCACCGGAAATAGAGGAGAGGCGTACAAGAAATCCACGTATTTGCAACTCGGCAAATATGAAACAGAAGATCAAATCATGGCTGCAAAGTATTTTGCAAGCCTTGATTTTATTGATGCTTCACGTATCGGAATTTGGGGTTGGAGTTATGGCGGCTTTATGTCAACATCGTGTTTGCTTAAAGGCAACGATGTGTTCAAAATGGCGATTGCGGTAGCCCCCGTAGCATCGTGGCGATATTACGACAATATTTATACCGAACGCTATATGCGCACACCTTATGAAAATGCAGACGGTTATGATGATAATTCTCCGGTTAATTTCGTAGAGAATTTGACGGGCAAATATTTGTTAGTACACGGAACAGCCGATGATAATGTGCATTTTCAGAATGCGATTGAATTGGCCGATGCACTCAATACAGCGGGCAAACACTATGATTTTTATATTTATCCAAACAAAAATCACAGTATTTTAGGCAGCCAAACACGTTTGCATCTGTATCAAAAAATGACTAACTTTATTAGAGAAAATCTGTGATGAAACGTCTTGCCTTCACTCTTGTATTTTGCATTCTTTGTGTTTTCTTATATGCACAGAGGGTAGAGTTCACAACAATTAATGCGTGTGCCAAAGGAGCCGAAAACCGCACAGTACGCTTATATTTGGAAGATGCCATAACGAAATTCCAATGGAAGATTGATGAACAACTGATTGATGCAAACGGATGTTTTCAATTGAAAGTCGAACTTTTGCAAACCCAAAAAGCATTTATCAAGATTGATTTTTACCAAACGTATATCTATCTTCAACCCGGCGACAACTACCGTATAATCTATGATTCATTCGATTTCCGAATAGACGAACGCATTAATCCGCAACGCTTAAATCAATACTTGTCCTATCGTTTTGAGCAACCGGATTCAAATGAGTTAAACCAACTGATTTGGCGGTTTGAAACCATGCACGACAAATTTCTGACCGAGCATTACAGAGACGGTATAACGCGCGAAAAATACAATATGTTCAAGCAACACATAGAGAAAACCTTTGCGTATTCCGGTCATGCCTATTTCAATGCTTACAAAACGTATGCACTGGCGGATGTTGAACGGATTTTCAACTTTTCATCATCGGCAAATTTGTTTTTCACGTATTTGCAGAACAAGCCAATCCTGTACAATAACGAGGCTTTTGCAGATTTTGTAACGGAATATTACGCAGGGTATTTTCCGCAACAGGTTAGATATAATCCCAATATATTTGTTGAACAGATCAATCGTGCCGACAATTTACCGGCTATCATGGATTCGTTGGGGCGTGATACAACCTTGCAACATGAGATGTGGCGGGAGTTTGTTTTTCTGTTGGGTTTAAAAGAAATGTATCGCAACACTGAATTTCGAAAATCATCTATTCTGAAATTGTTGCAGACCATCCAAACAACAACGAAATTTTACGAAGATTCGCTATTAGCCGGTTCGATTATCCAAAGTGTGCAAAAAATTGAATCAGGTACCCATCAAGCGAATTTTAGGTTTTTAAATCTTGATGAGAACACGGTGTTTGATTTTTCAAGTTCAGCAAAATTCAAATATATATTGTTTGTAAACGGACTTTGCGAATCGTGCGATGCGGAAGTGAAAATGTTGCAAACGATAGCAGAAAAATTTAAAGATACGGTAGACTTTTTTGTTGTAAATTGCGATTATGAACGCAACCGTTCTTTGCACAATAAGCCGGAAACATTGCAAAACATAACCTATTTGTATTTCAATAAAGATTTTGAAACGTTGGATCAGTTAGGCCTATCCGACTATCCGACTGCAATATGGTTAGATTCCCCAAACAGTATTTTGTCGTATTTCTTTCAATTGCCCAGCCAACGCGCCGAACGAATCATCCGATTATTGACGACCGAAAAGTAAGCGCTCAATAAGTGTGCGTTTAGACAGAGCAAAATAGGCTTCTAAACACTGCCGAATCGTCCCAAACATCAACGTTTTTCGCTCCTCAACTTCATTGTATGAAAGCCAAACTGCTTCAGTAATATCTTCTTCAATTTGAGGCTGTAGAGGTTGTTCGTCTAATGTTTCCATTTCAAACCAATAGCACTTTTTGAGAATAATTTCGCCATTGGAATTAGTGAAAAGATGATAGGTACTGGGTAGTTTTTTGACGATTTTCAATCCCGAAACCCCTGTTTCTTCGTTTACTTCACGAATGGCACAGGCCGTTATTGTTTCGCCACTATCCAATTTTCCTTTTGGCAGGTCCCATTTCCCGCGTCTGAAAATCATCAAATATTCGCCTTTGGCGTTGCGCACCAATCCGCCTCCGGCTTTAACGGTGCGGATAGCCGTTTTAAGCGAATTAAACCCATCCTTGCTGAGAGTTATCGGGTTGTTGTTGTAAAAAATAGTTTTGGTCATGATGTGCAAAGATACAAAAAAAATAAATTTTGACATATTAAAATTTTTTCGTAACTTTGCAAACTAATTTGACCAAAGCGGGGGGTTAGCTCAGTTGGCTAGAGCGTTTGACTGGCAGTCAAAAGGTCGACGGTTCGATTCCGTTACTCTCCACCAGTAAAAACAAGCCTTTACGAATTTTTCGTAAAGGCTTGTTTTGTTTCCTACACACAAGCTACACACAAAACCGTTTTTTCGGATTTTTATCGAATTGTTAATAACTTTTTGGTTGGTTTTGGATTTTACGAGATAGATTACGTTTTCCCCACACTGCGCTGCGCTTGTGCAGGGTTATTAAAATTGCGCCCCATGCGGGACAGGGGCGTTTTTTGAGCGAAGAGTATATGCTGAATATTATGCAATTGAGATGCTTTATTCGTACATTGTTCAGTACTTGTTCAGTTACTCTTCGGTCATCCTTCGGTCAGCATCTGAACAATGACCGAACAAGTACTGAACAAATACCGAAGGAAGTATGGACAAGGTCCGGCATCTCAAAATAAAAAATCGTCTTTTAATTGCTAATTTTTAATTATTTTTTGTATCTTTGCAAAATGGAATTTCAATCAATCAAACAACGTTTAGGTATTATTTCGGTTAATGCTGAAGTGAATCGGGCTATCGAAGTGGCTTGCCAAGTGGCTGCAACAGATTTGAGCGTTTTGGTAACGGGCGAATCGGGTGTGGGAAAAGAGTTTTTTCCAAAAATCATTCATCAACTCAGTCCCCGAAAGCATGGGGCGTATATCGCCATTAACTGTGGTGCAATTCCGGAGGGTACAATTGATTCCGAATTGTTTGGGCACGAGAAAGGTTCGTTTACCGATGCCAAAGAAGCCCGAAAAGGCTATTTTGAAGTGGCCGATGGCGGAACCATTTTTTTAGATGAAGTGGCCGAATTGCCTTTGAGCACGCAAGTGCGCCTGTTGCGTGTGTTGGAAACGGGCGAATTTATCAAAGTGGGGTCGTCGAAAGCACAAAAAACCAATGTTCGTGTGGTGGCAGCAACCAATGTGGATATTCCAACGGCTATTTCTCGCGGCACGTTTCGTGAGGATTTATACTACCGGCTCAATACAATTTCCATTCATGTTCCGCCCTTGCGGCAACGCAAAGAAGATATTGAATTATTGTTTCGGAAATTTGCCGGCGACATGAGCGAAAAATACCGTATGCCTGTGCTGCATCTCACGCCGGATGGACGAGACATGCTGATTAACTACGCTTGGAAAGGTAATATTCGTCAACTCAAAAATGTAACCGAACAGATTTCAATTGTTGAGCATAACCGTGAAATATCTGCCGAGATTTTGAAACCCTATTTGCCGGTGATCGACAGTCAAGTGCCGATGTTGCTGGGCAAGCCAAACACCGGGAATATTTCCGAGCGCGATATTTTGTATAGCGTGCTGTTCGATATGAAACGCGATATTACCGAACTCAAAAAAGTGATTTCCGACATTGCGCAAGGTCATCTGCCCCACGATTTTCCAATTGACGAACA
>JAITVC010000111.1 GCA_031286005.1 Bacteroidales bacterium | reverse complement strand
TCTTCGATAAGTGGCACACTGGTCCAAGTGTTACTTCTCATATCAAACGGAGCACTTTCTCCAATAAGTTCGCGGTCTTTATTGAAAATTTCAATCGTTACTCTGGTCGAACTTGTACGAAGGGTATCAACAGAGGCTCCATAAACTTCAACGCTGGTGATTTCGCCGCCATCGGTTCCTACATCAAATCTTGAACCTACCCATCTGTGAGGATAGCCCAAAGATACGGTGGTACCGTCTTCAAAAGCATAACCTTTGTGATCCCATTGATCGTAATCATCCATGATATAGGTTTTTTCTTCATAGCCGATAGGCGATTTCCAATTAATAATAGCTCTGGCATCTTCTTCTTGTATGGCGCTTATATCGGCCACCGGAAATTGTTTGCTTTCAAGTACAACATTGTAAGTTTCTGCTTTTCCGGGCATGGTAAACACAACGTCGTGATTAGAATAGCCAAGAGTTAATCTCGCACGAAAATCGTATTCAAAGGTCGAATACACCCTCGGAATAGAATAATTACCTTCGGCATCCGTCGTGTCTGTATAATTTGCATAACCGTTAAGGGTTACTATCACACCTTCCAAACCTTCTCCATCTGAGTTATCACCGGTAATTTTACCGCTCAAAGTATATACCGGAATCAAAACCATCGTAATGTTTTCTGTCAGTTCGTCATCGGCTGCAACAACGATGTCTTTCAAAGTGTCTGTTCCGTAAGTATATTTTTTAAATTCAAGAGACACTGTTCCGGCTGCTACATTAGGAAATTCGTAGTAACCTTGCGCATTTGTTTTTACCATATACTCCGTTCCAACAATTTTCACCTCAACATCTCTCATCACACCATTTCGATCGCTAACCACACCCGATACTTTGCCCATGTCTTTCATGTCTATCATGAACGTTGTGTTCGGCGCCCAAGTTCTCGTGCCACCTGCCGGAAGTCTATGTAGCGAGTCTGCTAATAAACCGCCCGAAAACGTTTCTGTAGCAATTGTCCGACTAAAACCCGGATAATTGGTTCCATAGAAATAGTTAACGATAGTAACACGGTCTGCCGGATCATAGCCCGCCGCAGAAGAACCGCTACCTTTGCTTTTCCGATGAGTATAAACTACCAAATTTCCGCCTTTATACTCGTAAGGCGTGCTGAATGGTACTACTACGTCATATTCTCCAACAGGGAAGTTTTGTGCACCATCGTAAACCTTGGTTAACGATTCCGGAGCAACCCAACCACCCGACATATCTGTGCGATCGGTTTCTCCTACCCAAACTTCGAGAGGCACATTTTTAAGGGCTTCTTCGTTAGTTGAAATGTTCACTTTATAAACCAACGAACGAATAGGCGCACGGTTTGTTCCTATTTCAGTAGGAAGATAAAGCGTTTGTGCCAAACTTTGTTGATATGCCACACTGAATGGTAAGTGGGCTTTCTCCGTTCCTCTTCCTACAACAATTTCTTTGAGCGATGCCTCGCGAACTTCGATTTGAAACAACTCTGAGCGGTTATTGTCTAAGAATTCATCACCATCAAGTACTACTTCTGCATAAACTCTAACCATACCGGAAACCGTTGGTGTCCATTCAAGCTCTACCGTTTGGGTGGTGCCTTTTCTAATTTCTACACCGTCAACTTCGTCAAGCATAGAACCTCCGTCTTGCATCAATCTTACTTTATAGGCGCCATCGTTTTGAATGGCTGACCCCATATTGGCTAATTCTACCGTATAAATCTCCGTGCTGTCGGGATAAGGCAATTGGTTTCCACCAATCGCAACGACGGCAAGATCATTCTCCGGTTCTGTTCCAACCATAATTTCATCAAGATAAACATCTAATTGTTCGCCTTTTTCAAGCATACCTAAATTCGCTTGAATTTCGAGTCTTACCATACAGGTTTCACCAATATAATCGCTTGCATCTATTTCTACAAGATGAAAATCTAACATAGTCGCAAAATCCGGTGACGCTTGTTCTTCCAACGTTTCCCAAGTTGCTCCGTTATCTTTTGAAATCCGAACTCGATGGGTTGCTGCTCCTGCTGTTGCCCATCTTGCCGAACCTCCGAGATCTACGGCAATTTTGTATTGAAACAAGATGAACGGACTATTTCCCATCCTCACAAGAGGAGTTTGAATCCTACCAAGACCATTGTTATTGCCGGCATGCAACCATGCAAGCGCACAGTCCGAATTGCCAACACCATTACCGGCCAGTGGTTTACCTACTCCATCAACGCCCCACTCGTACTTGTAGAAGAAAACATCATACTTCCATAATGTTTTGTCGGGCCAACCGGTCGGAGCTGAAAGATTGAAGTTTTCTTCAATAAAATTGCTGACGGTTTGTGCATAGCCCAATCCGCAGAATAGGCACAGCATCATCCATAATAAGCTTTTTTTCATAATTGTTTTAATTTTAGTTATTTTATATCGTTTTATTGTTTTATTACTTTAACCGAGGCTGTGCCGATTTTCAGAACATAAGCGCCTGTGGGCAAATGCGAAATATTCAGCGTTATCGATGATTGACCGGAGGCCGGTAGGCTGTGCGTAAACACACATTGACCGGTCATGGTATAAATCTCAGCTATGTCGCCTTGTTTCCACTGTCCGTTTTCAATACGCAGTTCGCCTCCTGTTACCGGATTGGGCGATACGGTCAACGCTTTGCTGCTTTCAAGATCTGAATTTGCTGCCGGTGGAGGCTCTACTGTAAAGCTAACCTCAAAACTTTCCGACCATTCTCTATTGCTAACAGTTACCGTTGCAGTGTAAACGCCTTCCTGAAGTCCCGTTTTCGGCGATACCGTAAAACTGTCTTCGCCGTCTTTGGCTATATCTACCACTGTTTTGGAAAACTCAAAAGCATCTGCACCGGTTCCGGTTAAGGTCATCGTTACTCTGGTGGCTAACATACTTTCGCTGGTAATTTGTATGGTGCGCGGTTCTTGCGGTTCATAACCTTGCTTCGCCGTCGGGAAGGTATGATCGCTGTTCGGATCTATGGCAATGTTATACACCTCAAGCGTTTCCGGACGTGAAGCTATCTCGATATTGTCAATAGCTGCCGGTGCTTGTTCACCACTCTGTGCACTGTTATACCACGACAATACCATGCGTTTGGTAGTGCCTGAATATTCCGGCGACAAGCTAACGTGCTGTGCTTGCCATTCTTCTACCTTTGCATATTTACCTAAACTCTCTCCGGCTTCCAGATTTTCTCCGGCTACTGGCACTACATCGGTTTCGACGATACGGATTTCCATATAATCATAAAGCACAAGTCCTGTGTTGTTGGTTTGTCCCATACCTCGAAAATCAAAGAGCAGGTCAAAACTGTCGGTTGTAACTTCAAATTCAATGTCCTTGTAAATATGCACCGAACTCTTTCTGGTTAAAGTATACCAATTATGACTTTCATCATTCGATACGTAAGCCGACTGCTCGCCTTTCGCTGCGGCATCGGTGCCGATATACCATTGGTTTACTTGTTCCCCGTTTACCATGGTCCAATCCGACGATGTGCCTTCAAAACCTTCCTCGAAGAATGGCGCCAGCGAATTTGTTTGCTTGCCGAGGCGATTGTCGCCCGGCGCATGATCATTATCCACAACGGCGATAACATTGATATAATGCGCTCCTCCGGAGAATTTAACTGTATCGAAAGTCAATACAAGCGTATCCAAGAAAGGCAATTGTCCTGTCCATGTATAGGGTGTTTGTTCTTCGCCATCCAAACTCCATGTAATGGTGATGTTTTCGAGCACCGCTCCGAGGTTCACTAAGGCTACTTTTAATGCTACGGTATCGTCGGGCATGGTTGAACTCGGCACCTGAACATCTACTACACTCAAATCGTTGTAGGGAGGTGGCGTGCCGCCTCTAAACTTAAATGAAATCGTGCGGTTGGTTTTATCGTGTTGGATTTCGGTGATAGGTTTGTTGGTGGGGGTTCCATCCAACGAGCTTGAACGTGGTGTTGAATAATCCGTAAATTCGGTATATCCGGGTTGCGGCCAAGCATCTGTACCTCGCTTTGTGTCTTCGCCTCCACAGCCGCCTGCACAGCCGGGTTGTTGCAATCCATACCCTGTACAAGAGGGGCCATTAACATAATTATTAACCCAGCCCAAGCAGTTCTTATTCACCCGATAAATCAACAGACCACTACCGGGCAAAAACTCATCCCAGCCTGTTTGTTGACGGTTTTCCAATAAATAATATTCGTTGTCGATGGCTGTGCTATACCGATATACCACGCCGGAATCTGCGGGATTAGGCATAACAACATCCGATTGTTCGTCAAGATCTATAGCAGGTACCCAGCCTAAGAAATGACGGGCATACGCCGAGAATTTAGCCGGTGTTGCTCCTGAACCGTTCCAATTGCCGCGCGACATCATACACCAAATACCCAAATCAGGAGTTCCGGCATACATGACATCATAAAAATCAGGCAATTTGCACAATGAGTGTCCCAATTCGTGCCCGATAACGCCGATATTGGTCATCGTGGCTCCCGTATTGCCTCGCAATTCGGGCGAGCAAGAATAGGCACAAATCTTTTTTCCATTGTGCTCAATGGCAGGACGAATCGCATCCGCATGAGACCAGATTGATCCGCATTGCGGTCCTTTGGATTCTCGACCATAACCGGCAAAAATGATATGCACACAATCCACACTATCTCCTCCATACAAAGCATACTTTGAAAAGTCTGCTCCATCGGCATACGCCATATCAATAGCCGATCTGGCCATAGCTCCCGGATTTCCCGGACAAACACCGTTTTGGGCATCTATGGCATAAGCATTAATGCCGTTTGGCATCATATACGGGCCAAAAACATCCACACGTAAATCTAATTTGCCTTCGGAATTATCCCAAAAGTAATCGCGCAAACTACCCGGCACTTTGTGCGAGAGTTGATCTAACAATAGGTCAAAATCTTCTTTGGTTTTGGTGAACTTAAGGTCTGGAAACTCAACTAAGATAACCGGAATATGCACCTCGCCTACCAATGGACGTTGAGGATACGATACGGTCTGTTGCATAGCCTCGGCTCTGGCTTTTCCTATCCGGCGCATAGCAGTGCGTTGTGGCTCGCTGTAATTTAATGATTTGGAAATCGTGCTCAAAAATTGCTTATCGGCATCACTGCGCTCGTTTGGGTTATACGCCCGAACGCCGGATAAAATCAATGCACCGGTGGCGTCTTTAACGGCATATTCCAAAAAGCCCTCTGAGTTATACAGCACCGTAAAACCATCTTCGGTTGTGGTCCAATAAAACGTCTCATCGCCATACATCTGAATGGTGATTTCTGTACCATCGGGCAATTGATAAGGCCCCGGTGTTGGATCAATCGGCGCCGCAAAAATAGGCCCCACCGAAAACAATACGACAACAAGCAATAAGCAAAGTAGTTTTTTCATTATTATAGTTTTTTATTTAATTAATCTCGTAAAAGTCCAATCATAGGCTCTATTTTCTCTATTTTTTGTTCGGTACCGATATACTTACCGCTATACTTACCGCTATACTTACCGCTGTACTACCGCTGTACTTACCGCTGTACTGAACCTGTATTAATCCTATAGTCTCTTTTAATTCATAACTCCTAACTTTTGACATAATGTAGGGCGCCGCTTGCGGCGCCCCTTTCATTATGCACCAAAATCAAAACTATGATGATTTTATTGTTTCACGACTTTAAGCGTTGCAATGCCTGCTGCCGTGTGAATACGTACGATGTACTGACCTTTTTTGAGGTCTTGCATATCGAGTGTTTTAAGATCACCTTTTTGAGTTTTCACCACTCGTCCGGCTTGATCCAACACTGCGATTTCCGCAATCGTTTGCTCGGTTTGAATGTTCAACACATCAGCCACCGGATTAGGATAAACTCTAAACTGATCAGCAATATTGCTCGAAACAGAGGTTTCAATCTCTCTAAATTCTGCAGCTATCTCAACATCTGCAGTTACCGTAAGCGTGCGAGTAGCACTTGTGCTATCGTCCATCCATTTTACAAATTCGTAGGTATCATCAGCTGTAGCCACTAAGGTCAACTCTTGACCACCTTCAAACGTGTAGGTTGAATCTTCCTCAAGATAAAAGGTATCATATTCTTGAGCAAATGGAGGCGTATTAGGGTCTGCAACTCGGTAATAGGCTTGGATTGCGCCACCCGTTGTTTGTGCTATCGTTACATCGTGATACACGATTTCTTCAAAATTAGCATAAATCTCTACGCTTTCTTTCTGTCCGGATATATTACGTGCACCGTTAACAGGCACGCCATCCCACCAAGTAGTGGCTTTAAATCCTTCTTCCGGAGTAGCCCGCAAGGTTAAACTAATACCTATTTCTTCTTCCCATGCTGCTGCAAATTGATATGGATTTTCGCCATCCACCAATTCACGATCGATTCCCATTTCTCCTGCAACAACACCTCCCTCTGTTTGAGTAAGCGTTACTACAACAATCTTATTTTCAATGCTCACACCAACATTGTCTACAAAAACAAAATTTGTGGTTAATTTTCGAATAACAAAAGACACATAATAATCGGCCGAAGCTTCCGGCAAACCAAGAGTATCATTTTGCCAGCCTGTAATCGAGCCTGCGGCATATTTTTTAAGGAATTTCCATTCGCCCAAAGCTTCCGTTTTATAATACACTTCCACCGTATCTTGCGGATCAGCAATAGGACTTCCATACATCGAACCATTGCTTAAATAAAGCGAAAAATTTATAACCGGATTTGAACCGTGAGTAACATCCATTGCCGGAGTTACCAATCTTACCGTATGCTCTGTATTAGATAGACCCAATGCGTAAGTCCCATTCGTACTCAAATTAGGAGATAATACATTGTCTCCAACTTCTTTGATTTGTGCCCAACGACCGGGTACTGCTCCTGCATTGAAGTTTTCTGCCCAAGGTTGGTCCGGTGTTACAACAATTAAACCTGTATCTTCTTTCACAAATTCGGCATAAACCGTGTCATCTACCGATGTTGAGAATTGACGTGCTCCCGGTGTTGTGTTTCCATCCCACCATTGCTTAAACAAATAGCCCGGCTCTGCCTTAGGAGTCAAATCTACGGTAATCATTCCACCTACACTGTTAAGCGCAAAAACATTTTTGCCATCCACTAATGGAGTAACATAAGCAAACATTCCGGAAACCGAACCGCCCTCTGTTTGTTCAAGCGTTAGGGTAAGCGTAGGAATAGTCAATTCTATCGGTTCGCCAATGTGAATGTCATCAAGCGCCCAGTGCGTTTGTCCTTGGTGAACAAATGCGATATGAATAGTTTCTCCTTTATAATCATTCAATGCGATAGAGTCTATTTGCATACCCGAAGCCGTTTCTTTCATGCCGTTTTTATACTCTTTCAATAGTTCAAACGTACTAAAATCAGCACGACCTTCCGTAGATATATAAATGCCCATTTGCTCGATGCCGGGAGCACTTGATAGGTTTGATCTGAATTGTAAAACGTAGTCTTTGGCATCATCCGGAACGGTCAGGCTCGGAGTTATCAAGGCCGTACGACTTCCTGTTTGTCCTGTATTTTCTATATACGCACCTGTACCATTGATTCCTGCATATGCATTTCTTGTCCAGTTTCTATCTCCCAAAATTTGAACCTTAGCCCAATTTTTCCAAACGCTATCATTATCGAAAGTTTCATTCATCGGAAGCGTAACATTTATATTGCTCACATTCACAGAAACACTATCAACACTAAATTCACCGGCTCCCGATCTCTTTTTGGCTTCAAAGGCAATATAATAATCTGCAGAAGTACTTGGCAATGCAATTTCTTCTATTTTCCATTCTGCAGGCGATTCGTTAGCTGTAAATTCTTTTATAAACAGCCAGTTTGATGTTGCAGATGTTCTATAATACACTCTTAAGGTATCTAATTGTTCGCCATCCTTTGATAAGAAACGTTTAAAGATTAACTTAGGATTAGTTGTTTGCGTAAAATCTAATCTCGGTGTAATCAATTTAGTGATCGTTGCTGTTTCAATCGTAGCCTTACCGTCATTTATTGACCAACTATCATTGTCTTGTGTCCAACTTCTCGGCATGTCCGTAGCTTCAAATTGTTCCGTCCAAGGGAAAGTTGAAATAACCACCGGAGGAAGTGGGTCTGCTAATGTTTCTACATAAATATCGTCCAATGATACTCCTGCGCCATTTTGTCCCTTAACTTCAAAGGCGATATAGCAATATTCTGCAGGGTCAAGTTCAATAACCTCTCTTGTCCATCCTGTTGCCGCTGTATAAGTTTTCAAAACTTCCCATTCGCCTTTTCGGGTTCCTTTATAATAAACGGTCAATTCATCCGTAGCCGTAGCACCTTCAGGCAGTTGATATCTAAACTTCAACGTAGGTGCAGCCATTCCGCTTGTATTCAATGCAGGAGTAATCAATTTTAATTCCGGTCCATCTATTGCCGCAGCTGTAAATGCTCTACCTCCAATATAACCACCACCACTATTGAAACTCCATTTCTTATTCGCTGCATTGTTTGCGCTATCTTCTGTCCAACCGGCCGGAATAGCCGTAGCACCGGTAAATTGTTGCACAAAAGGAGTTGCATCCGTTACTTCGATTGCCGGAATTATAGCGGTACCCACAAAAATATCATCTATTTTTACGCCATTTCCATTTCGACCGGTAAACACAAAAGAAATTTGAAAATCTTCTGTAAGATCTTCCGGAAGAAGGGTAATATTCTCTGTCCATACAGGCAATGTCATAGCACATTCTCCTAATGAAATCCACGTCGAAGTGGAAGTCGTTTTGTAAAAAACTTCAAATTTATCAGGATCAGTTTGGCCAGAATTTGGTGTCAACTGATACCAAAACTTTAAAGCTGGTTCTGTAACGCCGGTTACATTTAACACCGGACTTATTAATTTCAATACATCTCCGGTTAAATATCCTCCAACGGCAGCTCTCCCCATACTATTTGGGCGACCTTCCCAAGTTTCAAAGGTCCAACTCTTTTTTGAGGTATCATTGTCTTGAGTCCAGGCATTCGGCATTTTAGCTTTATCCGATCTGAAAGGTTCGACAAAAGGCATATCATTGGTTATCTCTATGGTCGAAAAAGCGCCTGCTTCCACAGAAAGATCTTCCAATTTAGCACCGCCACCTTCTTGACCTGTCAACACAAAGGCTATTTGAAAATCTTCTGTTAATTCCGGAAGAGAGATTGTTTTTCCTGTCCAATTGGTAGTTGCGGCACATTCACCTAACGAAGTCCATTCCCCTTCTGTCGTTTTATAAAACACTTCTAATTTATCTGTAGCCGTTTCTACTGTGGGCAACTGATACGTAAATTTCAAGAAAGGTTCTTTAATTGTTGATACATTCAAAACCGGAGTTATCAATTTTAAGACATCGCCATTAAATTTAGCACCAACTTCTGCACAAGCCGTATAATTAAGTCCATTCCAAGTAAAAATCCAACTCGTGTCACTATTTTCACTCTCCACGCTCCAATCCATCGGCTTTGTAGCTGCAAAGTCTTGTTCAAAAGATTTTTTTTCGGTTACAGCGATAGCTGCCGCCGCACGTGGCGTTACAGCTTCTGCTTTCTTAGGAGGTGCACTCAGACTCCCACTGAGTTGCGCATAGCCCAATAACCCGATCAGGCACACCGCAAAGATTAAGATTAATTTTTTCATTGTTCTTTCTGTTTTTGATTAATATATTTATTTGATTAGCGTTTTATTTATTTTCCCGGTCGCTGAGCGAAGTAATGTCATACTGAACGCAGTGAAGGACCTAATTCATAACTCTTAACTCTTAGTTCTTAACTATCTTCTTCGTATAAACCCCAAGGTTCGTCCTCACCCCCAGCAAATACAGGCCACTTGGAAGGTTATTCATATCAACCGTTTCTTCCTGCCCCGGATTCTGTTTCTCATAAATCACACGACCAATAGCATTATAAAGCGTATACGCCTGCGTGGTGCTCGCCGCACTATTAGCAATCGTCAATTGCCCCGTAGCAGGATTAAGGAAGATTTGGGTGTTGGATTCTGCCCGGTTGGCAGTTCCTGCATTAGCTCCCTTAAACGGCTCTAATGCGGCTTCTGCGTTAACCATACGCGCATTGCTCGAACTCCACGCATACCCGTTTTCTTGCAAATGCTGCATCAACCAGCTTGGGTCTTTGTCTTCTTTCGAATATTGGAGCGTGGCGGAGAGCACAAGTGCTGCTACGCCGCTTACCATAGGTGTGGCCATAGATGTTCCGCTCATTTCGCCGGTCGTATTGTTGGCAAAGGTGCTACGAATCTTATCGCCCGGGGCAAAGATTCTAACCCATTGACCATAGTTCGAAAATTTAGGGAGAGTCCCATCTTGGGCTACGGCTCCTACCGACAATACGCCACTCAACGCTGCCGGAAAAAACTGTTTGGACGAGCCATTGTTGCCTGCTCCGGCCACAATCAATCCGCCATCCATAACGGTTCCGCCGCCATATTTCATAAAATAATCCACAGCCGTTCGTTGGGCTTGTGTCATTTGGTCGCCACCCCAACTGCATTGGGCTATGGCGGCTCCATTATCAGCAGCATATTTCAAGGCTTCATAGCCGTAAATAATCTGTTGCTGCATTTGTGGTTCCCCGTTTACTTCGATTTGGACTTCTTCACCGGTTCTGAACAACATGAGTCGTGCGCCCGGCTGGTCGCCCCAACCTCCTGCAACTCCGGCCACATCAAGTCCATTATTGGTTCTTGCACCTACAATGCCTGCCACGTGCGTGCCGTGTGATTCATCTACGTCGTGCTTATTAGCCTCATCCGGGCCAACATTATCGTTACCATCCCGAAAATTCCAACCATAAAAGTCATCAATAAATCCGTTTTCATCATCATCAATACCGTTATCGGGAATTTCAAAATCATTATACCACGCATTGCTGACTAAATCACGATGATTGCTTTCTACACAATTATCGATAATGGCAACGATTACGTCCGGATGCCCGGTGGTAATGTCCCACGCCGCTTCGGCTTGGATAGAGATGCTCCGCAGACTCGGATTGTCTAAACCCCATTGCATACGATAGGCTCCATCATCCGGCTCGCGAATAACTGCACTCATATAATTCGGCTCGGCATATTCTACCTCTGCATCATTCATAAATGATTGACTAACGGTTTCGGGCGTTTCGTCCGACGAAAATTCTACCCGATAATACAAGTCCATGCCAAATTCTTTTTCTCGCTCCACATATCTTGGATCGGAAACAAACACCGGACAATAATTCAACACCGCATGTTTTTTATTCAGTGCCTTTACGCCTTTGGCTTTGATCGCAGGCATGGCTTTCTTCGCTCGTTTGCCGCTGAATTGAGGCTTGAGTTCGTTTTCTACAAACGACCGCTCAAACTTCACAATCACCACATGGGGCTCGCCAACCGTTGTTTGTGCGGTTAGCGATACCCCAAGCAGGCAACCAATGATATAAATAATTACACGCTTCATGGTGTTATTTCTTTACTGTAATATAATGCGTCGAAGTTTGTTTAAGACGTTTCGGCGTTGATGAAAATTTAGCTTTTTGTGCCGAAACATTCACCATGCCGGATGATGTATAAACTGGATTTACTACAATCTGACGCAGACCACGTGCGGGTTGTCCTTGTTCATTTTTATCGACAAGCTTATGAGTAAAAATAATCATGACAGGCATAAACAACCCTGTTGAATTGCCTTTTGCATCCACGCCTTGTATATTATCAAGTCCAAAAGAACGACCGCCATTGAAAAATACAAGATCCAGATTGCCTTCACCAAAAACTGCAAGTTCTTGTATTCTTTCGCCGCCGGAACCAACGGTTGTTACAGGCTCGCCGGTTATAGAGTCTATTTGCAAACCGCCAACCACTTGAACCATACCATACGGGTCTACTTCAGTATATGTAGAATCTATGATCACTCGATCGGAATAAAAATGATAGCCATTTGCGTCTTCATTAAAAATGATAGGATAACCTGCGCCTGCAAAATTATTGCTTATCGATAAACCTTGTTCGACATCATACATCGCAATGGTATCTTCCCATTGAATCAAGGGGCGATTATCGAAGGGCGCCGGATAGCCTAAGTCGCCTCTCGTCTCAAAATATTCATAACCCTCTACGGTCCAATAACCGGTTATGCCTTCATTAGGGACCACTTGTCCAACACAATCATCCGAGGCCACTACTGTAAACGGTGCACTCTCCTCTCCTTCTTCTCCTCTATTAAAACCTTTGACCGTATAAACTCCGGCATCTTCTACAACACGACTTCTGCCGTTTGCGCCTATAATTTCCCTTCCGTCTCTATACCATTTATACGAAACCGCATTCTCACAGGTCGCAAGCAATGTGGTCGAAACTTCATGACAAATCGTGTCATAACCCGTAATCACAGCTTTGCCGGGTGCGCCGCAGGGCAAAAATTCAACGCGATAGTCCTCGCCCAAAAGTCCGCGACTGCCCACTGCATTAATACCACGTGCGCGGATAAGCCTCACATCCGGATAAACACTATCGGTCTTTTGCAACACAAGGGTAGATCCGGTTTGTCCGGCTATGACAGAGTCGCCGTATTGCCATTCAAAAGTTACTGCTGTGTTGGATACTGCTGTTAAGGTAATAGTCGGAATGTCCGAACTGCCACAATCGTTGGTTTGAGGGCCTGAAACAACTGCCGGTGGCGGTACGGATACCCCGCCTTTGTTTTTGTCTTTATCACAGCCTGCCAAAACAAGGGCAGAAGCGATGATAACGGTAATTAAGCTAAAAATGATTTTTCTCATGTCGTATAGTTTTAGTATTGTTTTTTATTTATTGTAAATTTCCCCATCCTTCTGCTTGCTGTAATTCAGAATTCAATTGCAGTTCGCTTGCCGGAATAGGCAAGGTTAAGCGGTAATAATCCGCCGGGCATTCCACGTCTTTGCCATCAATAACGATAACCTCATTTTGTGGCGAACGGCCGTTAAAGCCAATATGCCAGCGTTTCAAGCATTCAACCCGAACGCCTTCGCCAATCATTTCGCGAACCCATTCGTCGCGCAACATTTGCACGAAATTACCGGCATTCACTTCAAGCGTTGCACCACGAGCATCTCGAAGTTTTTTCAAAACTTCAATGCCACCGCCTGCCGCACCCATTGCCTCAGCAGCAATCAAATATTGCTCGGCAATACGGGCCACCTTGGGCTTATGAGCATAGCTATTTAGGGTATAACGATTAGTCATCCGCCACTTCCGAATAAAGTAAACGCCCGGACGGTCTACTCCTCTGGCCTGAATTATATCGGTCTTCGGATTCGACAAGTATACAGCCCGACGATAATCGCCCTGTTCATACAAACGAATAACAGTGTCGGTCGGAACAACGGTAGGAGAATACTTGCCGTTTCTTGTCATATAACCGCTGAGATAATTTTGAGTATTAACTTCTCTTTCTCCTACTTCATTGCTCGTAAGAGACATTTGAAAAATATCTTCACTCCAATCGTCGTTAAGCCAGCCGTTGCTCAACCCGGTGCTGTCCGTTAGTGTATATCGCCCAAACAAACTACTGGCCGTTGCCGCAGCTCCTACATAGTCGTGCATCAACAATTGAATCTTCGATTTCAACGCGGCTACAGCATCCGGAGTAACACGCTCTTGCTCATTATTGTTGGGCTGCACCAATCCCTCGGCCTTAATAATCTCTTCCATAATGAAATCGTAGATTCTTTTAAGTGTGGCGCGTGCAGGCTTCTCAGTAACATTGTAATGAAGAACAAGTGGAACGCCAAGTTTGGTCGCTGCCGTGCTCGGCTCATAATCATCTCCATAATGCTTCACCAACAGGTAATACATATAGGCGCGAAAATAATGCGCATCGCCTTTGTAGTTATTTATTCTCTCAATATTAGCAAGTTCCACATCTTCTTTAATATTAGATTGGTCTACTTGATCTACATTATCAATAAAATTATTAATGTTGGCAAGGGCCGTGTAACATGACCCCCAAATGCCCGACACTGCGACATTACTCAACATCAGATTATCCAAACGATGCAAGGCCACCATCTCGCCGCCCGTAAGGTTATACAAATCACTCATCACCTCGGTGCTACTGGCCATCACACCATAATGCTGTATTCTAAATATAGAATAAAGACCATTCCAATAACTTTCGGCATCATTCATCGTTTGGTACGATTCGCCAAGCATAACCCTGTCGGTTGGATATTCATCTAATCGGCATGATGACAAAAAACAGCCCACAAACCCGACAACAATAAGTATATTAATTATTTTTTTCATATTTCTTTTTTACTATTTACGAATGAATAAAGGATTAAAATTGAAGCTCAATACCAAGCGAGAATTGTCGGCTATTACCATACATACCGGCATTAGTTGCCGTTCCGCCCGAAACATTACCGTCATATTCGGGATCTACGCCCTTAAACTTAGTAACGGTAAACAAGTTACGAGCCGTTGCAAATACGCGGGCATTAGTGAAAACTTTGGTAGCATCCAAAACTTTTTTATCAAGCGTATAATACAACGATAAATTCTTCAAACGCAGAAACGAGGCGTTTTGCAAAAAGCCATCATCAAATTGTCTAACTTCGCCATCTCGCCAGTTGGGGTATTGGGCATTCGGATTCTCCGGTGTCCAATAGTCTGTAACCTCTCTGAACTGATTGCCCACCATAGCTTGTGCTACTCCTGCATCATA
>JAITVC010000015.1 GCA_031286005.1 Bacteroidales bacterium | reverse complement strand
CTTGACACGATGGCGCGCCGCATGCGCCACAATCCACGCCGGGCAAATGTTTCATCAAATCGTGAATCAATGCCATTTTTTTCATTGCAATGCTGCGATCTTCATCCAAAACCATCATCGAACGCGGCAAAACGGTTTGCACGCTGATATTGTTTCGCATGTAATCGGCAATCGTTTCATCAATTTCAAATTGTACAGGATTATGTTGAAATTCGTTTTCCCTAATTTTTTCGGCACGTTTTTTCATGCGTTCAACGGTCAAAAAGCGGTTTCCCGTAAGGAGAATACCACCGGCGCAACTCTGGTCGCAAGCCCGCAATTCCAAATAATCCACATCCGGAAGCTCGTCGTTTTCCACCTTTTCTAGAAATTCGCTAATGTTGTGAATGCCGTCGATAGCTAATGTGCGGCCTAACATCGTTTGCTTTTCGCCCTCTGTTGTGCTCCACATCGAAGCCTGTGATGAAAACCGTGATTGCTCAATGTTTTCGGATTCTACACGATGTTCCTCTTTGATTTTCCGCAACACCCGATTGTAGATGAAATCCATGTTGATTACGCCCGTTATTTCCGAATGCTCTTCGCCAACGGGTGTTTTCAATGCCGCAATTTTCGCTGCACAAGGCGTGATGTAGAACAATCCGATTTTTTCTTCCGGGATGCCTTGTCTTTTCAAGGTTTGCTTCCAATACATGGCGGCTAAATCCACCGGTTGTTTCAGCAATACCAAATGTTCGGTCAAGGCCGGAAATTTAACTTGTATCAACCGCACAATTGCCGGACAGAACGAGGAAATCAGCGGTTTTACAGTCGCATGTTCAATGGCGTATTTATGGTGTTCCTCAATCAAAAAGTCGGCCATTTGCTCGATTTCAAAAATATGCGTAAAGCCGAGTTCTTTAATCACTTGATAAATCAGTGATGTCGGAATATCATCCTTAAATTGATTAATCAAAACCGACGGAATAAGCGCAATCCGGTAGTCGTAGTTGAAAATATCGTTCAAATCATCGTGGTCGATGTATATCGCACCATGCGGACACACCTCAAAACATTCGCCGCAATCAATGCAGCAATTCGACAAAAGTTTCGCCTTTCCGCCACGCATACGAATAGCTTCCGTAGGGCACTTTTTCATGCAGTGCATGCAGCCTACGCAAACGTCTTCGTTGATTTTTAACGCATGATGAAAAAACGATTTTACCATAGTATCAGTTTAAAAATTCACTACAATATCCACTTCTGTTCCTATACCCACTTCACTTTTCACATTCAAATAATCCGCATTGTTTTTGATATTCGGAAGTCCCATTCCTGCGCCAAATCCCATTTCCCGCACTTTGGGCGAAGCGGTTGAATAACCGGCCGTCATAGCCAAATCAATATCGGGAATACCGGGCCCTTCATCCACCAATTTAACAGCGATTTTATCGTTGTCAATCGTAACAAAAATGGTTCCTTTGTAGGCGTGCGCCACAATATTCACCTCTGCTTCGTACAGCGCTACCACGATGCGTTTGATAATAGCCGGGTCAACGTTGAGCTGTTTCAACGTTTTTTTCACTTGCGACGAAGCAAATCCTGCATTCGTAAAATCGCCGGGTTGCACCGGATATTCAAAAGTCATCATATCAAAAAACAGGTTTTATGCCGGCTTCCCAAAGGATTCCGGACGTTCTAAACATGGAATAATCCGTTTGCAGCACAATCATGTTGTTTTCTTGTGCGATTTCAATCATATCTTCAGTCGCTTTCTTTCCACGAACGAAAATCACCGTGTTGAGGTCTGCCATTTCCATTGTGCGCATGGTCTGGATGTTGCAAAGCCCCGTAATCAGCATGATTTGAGAAGATTTCAACGTCAGTACATCGCTCATCAAGTCAGAAGCAAAGGCATAATCAATAGTTTGCGAGGTTTTATCGCTTCCGCAAACAACCGTTGCTTGCAGCAATTTTTGAATTTCAGATAAAGTCATATTCAGTTAATCATACAATATTTGCAACAAAGATAAAAATTTAGTTTGACATAAAAAAGTTGTCTAATTGATTTTTTTTTCGTAACTTTGCAATCCTTTTTCAAAAATGCCCGGATGGTGGAATTGGTAGACATACCACTTTGAGGGGGTGGCGCCGGTTACGGTGTGCAAGTTCGAATCTTGTTCCGGGCACAGTAGAAAGAAGAGTTATGAGTGAAGAATGAAGAGTTGGTTTCACCCAATTCTCAACTCCTAACTCTTAGTTCTTAATTCAGAGAGCCCAAATGGCGGAATTGGTAGACGCGCTAGTTTCAGGGACTAGTGATCGCAAGGTTGTGCAGGTTCGAGTCCTGTTTTGGGCACAAAAGGACGCTTTCGAGCGTCTTTTTTTATGCTTTGAAACTAAATTTTTCTTGGGGGGTAGATTCGATGTAGGTTCGATGTATCCTCGTTACAAATTTTCTTCAAAAAAAGTAATGTTACCCGGATTATCCCAGTGGGCTTTGCCCAATGTCATTCAGTTAAGAGTTAGATTGCATGTTTATAGTTTTTTAAAGTTATATATTTTCCATTTCCGTATATCGCTTTTCGTATTCTAGGATAAGTTCTGTGTGGCCTAATAGGCTCCAAATGCTGCTTGAAAAGAGTTTGTAATTCGAGTAGAATTTGCTGTTGATTTTCTTTTAAAAACAAGTCGACGATTCTGTTTTTAAGAAACGCCCAACATACATTTTTGTTAATTTGGTAGTTATATTTTCTATTATTGCTAATTTCTGTAACCACAAACTGGCATTGCTTTTCGATAATACTCTGCAAATTGTAGACAAACAAATTTGCGAAAAAATCTTGCTCGATACATATCCTACGAATACCACTAAAATTCTCTATTTGCAATTGATTTTTGAGAACTCCAAAACAAGTTTCAATTCCCCAACGTAACTTATAAACATCTTTCAAATCCTTTATTGAAAAGCATTCTGACGAATAAAGATTAGTAATCAACACTTCTGTTTCGCCTGTTTTTAATGGTAGTTTAATCAGCCTTAAATAGATTGCCGTTTCTTTGGTTATCTTAATTCCCATTTGTTTCATTTGAACTATTGCATCATGTCCCGGATGAAAAACTTTTATACAATCCTGTTCTGATGATTTCACAAAATCCTTTACAACATTGTTCAAATCTAAGCGTGCACGCATAACAAATTTGTGCTGCTTTTGCAAAAGCAAATAGAACAACCAATAACCGGGATAACCACGATCAAAAGTCAGTAAACTATTAGCAGGTGCATGTTTCAACTGTTCCATAACGACCGAACGTTCTCTGGAAAAATAGGATATTAATCTTGCATCGACGACCAATTTATTCAACACATCATACATCAAACAACCATATGCGGCAGCTCCATGTTTACCTCTGTTACTCGAAGTTTGCCCATAAGTAGTACGTAACTCTTCTGTATTCGGCAATGAAAAAACACTACCGTCAAAAGCCAATAAAATAAAGCCATTCCAACGTTTTACTCGCTCCTTGTAATGACGGTAAAAACTCGTAATCAAAACTCTGTTCCACGCTACAAAAAAAAATGGTTTCAATTTACTGCGTTGCATGCAAAAAGCCGACTTTCCACAACATTTTTGATTGATATAATTGAAAAAAGAATTTATTTCAATATTTAAACTTCGCTTGGGTAAATTCAAAATCATCAAGACAAGCGTACTGAACGGCAAACTACGCTTTCGTGTAAAAGCCCTATCCGAGACTACCGAACGCCGCCAGAGATCTGTATGATGAAAAATTTCCATTAAAAACTTTTTTAAATCGCTTATTATTCGTAAATTTGTACTGTCCATTGCGTTGTTTTTTGAATTTTGCAATACAAAAAAACATAAAATTTATGTATGCAACACAATGGACACTTTTTATTTATTAACAATCACGTGTTTAATCCTTAACTGAATGACATTGGGGCTTTGCCTGCGATAACACAAAAATTAAGTGCTTGCACAAATCAAAAATTTTATGTAAATTTGCAATAAAATGTCAACAAGTTATGAATATAAAAACTTGGCTATATCTCTTCTTTGTATGTTCTTCTGTTTTTTGTTTTGCCCAATCAGAAGACAACGAAAATAAGTTCAACAATACCCTAAAAGAGTTTTCACAGAGCAAGAAAGAGGTTTTACGGTTAGATACATTATCAACATTTGAGAAAATTAGCAATCCAATTTATCGAAACAAAGTCAGATATACAGAGCTGTCTAAACTTCCCATATCTATTTATGCGTTTTCATCGGTTATCGTTGACAGTAATATTTATATCATTGGAGGAGATATGACAGAAGAAAGAATTAATCAGTTTGTAGAAAATCCAACTAAAATAACTACATCTATGACTATTCAGCAAAATAAATATAGCGATAAAATTTTCAAATATAGTATAACAAAAGACACCATTGAGACAGTTACAACCCTACCTCAACCAAGAGCTTATCATAACTCACACTATATTGCCGGAAAAATTATTACCATTGGAGGAAAATTTATTAAAAAACACGGAAAAAAGTTACAAGAGTATCTGCATAACACTATAGAAATGTATGACATTGAAAAAGACACAATATACATAGATGAAACCAATCCTCATCAGGCTTCATTTTTTGCATCCACATTGGCCGACACATCTATTCTTGTTTTTGGCGGTTCTACTAAACAATTACGTTTTGGCGAACGGTATTATTCAAAATTCATACACGAATTTGATTTAAAATCAGGAGCGTGGTATGAAATCGGGGAAATGCCGATTTATAAAGAGGCAACTGCTGTAATGGCTGAAGATAAAATTTATTTTATTGGAGGCTACAATGGCCGGAGAATAGAAACGATAGAAAGTTATGATTTAACAAATCATAATTGGAAAAAGATACTCGATTATTCAGAGCATTTTTCTTTAATGAGACCAGCATTAGCCGCTGTAAATGATAGTATTTTTATGTTTGAGTGCGGGAAGTTGATACTCTTCAACACAACCACCGGCGCATTATCTCTATTCGATATTGATTTATCAATCGTAAATCCGGAAATGCAGTATTATGAAAATAAACTCTACATTCTTGGAGGGGCTGAATGCGGCGCAACGTTTGAAAAAACCGGAGAGTTTGACGAACGTATCTCAACACCTTTAAATTCGGTGTATTCAATAGATATACGGTTGTTACGGTTTACCAATCCCAGATTAGTATTGAAATCCGCCTTTACGATGTCCGTTTTTGATTTAGATTAATAGCAAAGTGTCATTTTCTGTGCTCCGTTCACAATTAACTTCGTTGAGGGCTTCTCCGTTTTCAAATTTTTTTCGTATCTTTGTGGAAAAAAAACGATGAAATCACAATTATTACGTTTTTTGGCCAAACATCCGTTCGAGACGTTTAATCAAAAGCAACTTTCTGCACGTTTAGGCATTAGCGACAAAGCGGGACGTCAACAAATCGCCTCGTTGATTTTGGATTTGGCAGAAAACAAAATTCTGCAGGAACAAAAACGAGGCAAATATAAAATCAATCCCAAATTTGTGGTTGAAGAAGAACCCAAAGGTGTCATCTTGGGAACGGTGGATATGAAATCAACAGGAAAAGCCTATATCCTGCCGCAAGATGAGCATTTAGACGATATTTTTATTGCTGCCAACAACACAAATCACGCACTGAACGGCGATTTGGTAAAAGTTGCACTGTTTCCGCAACGCAAAGGCAGGCGTTTAGAAGGTAAGATTATAGATGTTATTAAACGCCATAAAGAGAACTTTGTCGGAACTCTGCAAATATTGCCGAAATATGCTTTTGTTACAACAGATAGCTCGTCTATGCCGGTCGATATTTTCATTCCGAAAGAAGATATTGGCGCAGCTCAGAATGGTCAAAAGGTATTGGCCAAGATTACCGATTGGCCCAAGCAGATGCTTAATCCTACGGGTAAAATTGTAATGGTGCTGGGCAATCCGGGCGAAAATAATGTGGAGATGCAGTCCATTTTGGCCGAATTAGATTTCCCGTTGTTTTTCCCGTCAGAGGTGGAAGCCGAAGCTGCCAAAATCCCCTTGGAAATCCCCCAATCGGAAATTGCCAAGCGTCGTGATTTTAGAAACATCCCTACGATGACCATCGACCCTGCGGATGCCAAAGACTTCGACGATGCCCTGTCGTTCCGCAAATTAGACAACGGAAACGTTGAAGTGGGCGTGCATATTGCAGACGTAACCTACTATGTTCAGCCCAATTCCATCATTGATAAAGAAGCCTACGACCGTGCAACGTCGATTTATTTGGTGGATAGAACCATTCCGATGTTGCCCGAAAAATTGTGCAACGGTGTGTGTTCACTACGTCCGGATGAAGATAAATTGGCGTTTTCTGCCGTGTTTGAGATGAACGAGAAAGCGCAGGTGGTCAATTCTTGGTTTGGAAAAACCGTAATTCGCAGTATTCGCCGCTTTGCGTACGAGGATGCGCAAACAGTGATAGAGAACGGTGAGGGCGATTGCGCCGAACAGTTATTGCCGATGCACAATTTGGCCGCTATTTTGCGGAAAAAGCGGTTTCAAAGCGGCGCCATCAATTTCCATTCCACCGAAGTGCGGTTTCAGTTGGATGAAGAAGCCCGCCCGGTCGGTGTTTACGTGAAAGAAAGCAAAGAAGCCAATTGGTTGATCGAGGAATTTATGTTGTTGGCCAATAAACACGTGGCCGAATTTGTGGGGCGCAATAAAAGTCAAGTTTCACAATCGGGAAAACCCACAAAAGCCAAAACATTCATCTATCGTGTGCACGCCGAGCCGAATGCGGAAAAGTTGGCCACGTTTGTGCAATTCGTGGCGAAACTTGGTTATAAAATGAAAACCGGAAACCGTTCGGAGTTGGCCACATCGTTCAATAATTTGTTCAAGAATGTAGCCGGAAAAGGCGAGGAAAACATGATTGAAACGATAGCCGTTCGCACGATGAGCAAAGCATATTATTCCACCGAAAACATTGGGCACTACGGTTTGTCGTTTCCGTTCTATTCGCACTTCACATCGCCCATTCGGCGTTATCCGGATGTGATGGCGCACCGTTTGCTGGAACGCTATTTGGAAGACAAAAACTCCGTAAGCGTACAGGAATATGAAGAATATTGCGACCATTGTTCCAAGATGGAAAAGAAAGCCGCCGATGCCGAACGCTTGTCCATCAAATACAAACAGACCGAATTTATGAAAGACCATATCGGCGAGGTGTTCAACGGTGTGATTTCCGGTGTTAGCAAGTATGGTATTTTTGTCGAAATAGAAGGCAATAAATGCGAAGGCATGGTTTCGCTGCAAACCTTGCACGACGATATTTATTACCTCGACGAAGACAACTACCAAGTTATCGGCCGCCGCTATGGCCAGCAATACAAACTTGGCGACAAAGTCAAAATCAAAGTGCAAACCGTGGATATGGCCAAAAAGCGAATGGATTTTTTATTAGTTGAAAATTGAGAATGAGGACCGCCAAAATATTTA
>JAITVC010000294.1 GCA_031286005.1 Bacteroidales bacterium | reverse complement strand
CCAACCGTACTAAACATCGAATCTTACACCGAAGCCAACGAAAATTTCCGAACAGTATTGTGGACGGGCACTAACCTGCAAGTTACGCTTATGACCATTCCCGTTGGCGGAAATATAGGCTTGGAATTGCATGCCGACATTGACCAATTCTTACGGATCGAATCCGGCGAAGGACGTGTATTCATGGGCGATACAAAAGATAATCTTGATTTTACGCAAACTGTAACAGCAGACTATTCCGTGTTCGTCCCTGCCGGCAAATGGCACAACCTTGTCAATACGGGCAACACGCCGCTCAAACTATATTCTATCTATGCACCGGTAGAACATCCTCACGGCACCATTCACAAAACGCAAGCCGAGGCTATGGAGGCGGAGCATGCTCATTAATGTGATTAAAATTGCCCACAGCGAAGATCAAATCAATGAGATTGTTTATGAGTTGTATGGGTTGACGGAGGAGGAAATTGGGGTAATTGAGAAATAAAAAATAGGAGGAAATTAATATGACTGATTTTTGGGTTGCATTAAGTGCAGGAGCAACAGTACTAATGGCTATTGCTACATTTGTAACATTACGTCAAAATAGAAAACAACTAAACGAACTAAAAAAGCAATGGCAAGAAGAACATAAAGCGAATATACAATTCAGTATTGAAATTGTAGCAACAATTTTTTTTCTCAAAATTGAAAATACTGGAAAGTCTGTTGCTGAAATAAAAAGAATCCAAATCAATAGCGAATTTATTGACAAAATGACGACTCCGTATTTAAAAAACCTTTACGCCCGACCTTTGCGAATTATGCCTGGAGTTTCAAAAATCTATTTTCTTTGTCCTGCAGGAGACAATGATCTATTGGAACTCAAATCTACACCTATAAAAATTACAACTATTTTTTATAACGAAATCGTACAATATGATGAATTTACCATAAACGATTATGCTTACATGGGAACCTCTGCAAAGATAGAAAACAATGTAGAAAGAGCTTTAAAAGGGATAGAAAAACAGTTAAATAAAATTGCAGGAAAAATTAAATAGAGAATAGGTAAAAATGAAACCCGGAAAAGAAATATTAGAAACCTTCACAAATGAGAAAATCAAAGTTCTATCAAAACTTGCCGGTTGGACATTTGAGGAATTGAACGAATTAAAAGAGCGATGTGAATCGGATTACAAAGTTTCATTAACATACCAAACAGAACCAGGCTATTCAATGTACATAAGAAACAGAATTGATTTATTAGAAGAAGCCATAACCATCAAAACAGGCGATGAAGAACAAGCATGGGATTATTTAACTTAAAATGATAATTAAAACAAACATGACAACAGAAGATTTAGTCATATACAAAACGCAGGATGGCGATATTGTTGGAAAAACACAAACGGCAAGCACCAATCTTTACAACCTTGATGTGATTATTTCCGTTGGTTATCGTGTGAAATCTAAACGTGGTACTCAATTTCGAATTTGGGCAAACAAAGTACTGAAAGATTACATCATAAAAGGCTATGCCGTAAATGAAAACTTGCAATTAGAACAATATAACAGTTTGAACAAGTGGTTAAACTGCTTTCAAATTGTGAATTTGATAAATAAAAATAATTAAAACATCTAATTTAAACACCTTATGAAAACCATCCAAGACCAAAACTTCGCTAATCAAAAAGTGCTAGTGCGTTGCGATTTCAACGTGCCTTTGAACAAAGAAACTCGTGCAATCACCGACGATACCCGTATTCGGGAATCTTTGCCTACTATCAAGAAACTGCTGGCCGACGGTGCGGCCGTAATTCTGATGTCGCACATGGGACGTCCGTCCGAAACAGGCTTTGAAGAAAAGTATTCCCTCAAACCGGTGGCCGAACATTTGAGCCAACTGCTTGGCATCAATGTCAAATTAGTCGAAGATATATTCGAGAGTAAGACCATCGAGAATGCCAAGAATCTCAAATCAGGCGAAGTGCTGCTGTTAGAAAACCTACGTTTCTTGCCCGGCGAACAAAAAGGCGATACAACTTTTGCCAAATACTTGGCCGATTTGGGCGATGCTTATGTGAATGATGCATTCGGTACTGCCCATCGTGCTCACGCATCTACAGCGGTTATCGCACAATTTTTCCCGAACAATAAATACTTCGGCTTTTTATTGGCTAACGAAATCACAAATCTGGAAAAGCTGTTGAACAATGCCGAAAAGCCTTTTACGGCGATTATCGGAGGTTCAAAGGTATCCAGCAAGATAGATATTCTAAAGAATTTAATTCCCCGTGTAGATAATATGATTATCGGCGGCGGCATGGCCTATACCTTTATTAAGGCGATGGGCGGACAAATCGGCAAATCCATCTGTGAAAACGACAAACTCGATTTGGCCAAAGAAATCATGGCCGAGATGGATGCCAAAGGCGTGAAGTACTACTTCCCTACCGACTCGCTCTGTGGCGATAAGTTCGACAACGAGGCCACCATCAAAACATTCCCATCTAATGCTATCCCTGATGAATGGGAAGGTATGGATGCCGGTCAAGAATCTATCCACACGTTTGAAAAGGTTGTATTATCGTCCAAAACCATCTTGTGGAACGGCCCGATGGGTGTGTTTGAGTTTGCCAACTTTGGACATGGCACCACAGCTATTGCCAAAGCCGTTGCCACAGCCACAAAGAACGGCGCTTTCTCAGCCATCGGTGGCGGAGATTCGGTAGCTGCCATCAATCAAAACAAGCTCGCCGACCAAATGAGCTACATCTCTACCGGCGGCGGTGCCATGTTGGAATATCTCGAAGGTAAAACCTTGCCCGGCGTGGCAGCGATTTTGAACTAAATACACCCTTATTATGAAAAAAAATGCCGCCATCATAGGCTATGGAAACATCGGAAAATACGTTTTAGAAGCGTTGCAGGCTACTTCGGATTTTGAAGTGGCTGGGGTTGTGAGGCGAGATGCCTCGAATATTCCGCACGAATTGAAGAATTACACGATTGTGGATGATATTTCTAAACTCCAAAACGTGGATGTGGCGATTCTCTGCGCGCCCACACGCTGTACGGAAGATTTCGCGAAAGCGATATTAGCCAAAGGCATCAACACGGTGGATAGTTACGATATTCACAGCGGAATTTGGGATTTGAAACAGCAACTTTCGCCGGTGGCTACAGCCAATAAAGCCGTTTCGATTATTTCGGCCGGTTGGGATCCGGGAACGGACTCGATCGTTCGCACGATGATGGAAGCGATGGCTCCGAAAGGGATAACTTATACAAATTTTGGTCCCGGAATGAGCATGGGACATAGTGTGGCGGCGAAGGCGATCTGTGGTGTGAAGAATGCACTGTCGATGACCATTCCGCTTGGCACAAGTATCCATCGCCGAATGGTGTATATCGAATTGGAAAACGGTGCGAGTCCTGCAACGGTCGAGCAATTGCTCAAATCGGACGCTTATTTTGCGAAAGATGATACGCACGTGGTTTTTGTGGACGATATTTCGCAATTTCAAGACATGGGACATGGCGTGAACATGATTCGCAAGGGCGTTTCGGGACAAACACAGAACCAAATCTTGGAATTTAATATGCGCATCAATAATCCTGCTCTCACGGCGCAGGTATTGGTGTGTGCGGCGAGGGCAAGTTTTCGACAACAGCCGGGATCCTACACCATGATTGAGATTCCGGTGGTCGATTTGCTCGAAGGCGACAGAGAGTATTGGATTAAAAAGTTAGTTTAAGATGAAAAAAGTTCTCTTTTCAACGGTTTTAATTTGCTTAACGTTGTCTTGCTTCTTTGGGCAGACGTCTAACGACGAAAAACAATACGTGATTGTGCTTTCGATGGATGCTTTTCGGTGGGATTATGACCAATTGGTGGGCACGCCGAACTTGGATGCTATTTCCCGAAAGGGTGTGAAAGCAAAGGCGTTTCAGTCGAGTTTCCCGACGGTAACGTTTCCGAATCATTATTCGATGGCTACGGGGCTTTATCCCGATCATCACGGCATTATTTCCAATACATTTTTCAATAAAGCGTTGCAAAAAGAATACAAAATTGCCAACTACGATGTGGTGGGCGATCCGGCGTTTTATGGTGGCGAACCGATTTGGAATACGGCGCAAAAGCAAGGTGTTTTGACCGCCAATTATTTTTGGGTGGGCAGCGAAACGCCGATAAATGGGATGCATCCCAACATTTGGAAAAAGTTCGACAAAACTGTTACCTATTCGCAACGTATCGACAGCGTGATGTCGTGGCTCGAAAGACCCGAAAGCGAACGTCCGCAACTTATCATGTTCTATTTTGAAGATCCCGATGCCACTTCGCATTTCGAAGATCCGGCTTATGGCGAAAAAACGCATCTGATGGTTAAATATTGCGACAGTTTGGTCGGTGTTTTGGATGAAAAGTTGCAAGCGTTGCCATTTGCCAAAAACATTCATTTGCTGGTGGTTTCCGACCATGGTATGTGTCCTGTCGATAGCACTCGCGCCGTCTGTTTGCCCGATTATTTAGACACCACGTGGATTCAATACAGCAATTGGAGTTCGCCCATGTGTTTGATGGATATTTATCCCGATAAATTGGATTCTGCCTTGCTCATCTTAAAAAACATTCCGCATATCCAAGCATGGAAACCGGCGGATGTTCCCAAACGCTTGAATTTCGGAACAAATCCTAACATCGGCAACTTGGTTATCCTCGCCGACAGTGCGTGGAGTTTGACCAAAACGCCTCGTCCCGGAAAGAGCGGTGGTGCGCATGGTTTCGATAATCTGAATAGGGATATGTATGGGATTTTCTACGGCTACGGTCCGAAGTTTGCCAAAAACAAAGTGGTGCCGGAGTTTCCGAATATTCAGCTTTACAATATTATCGCACATCTTTTGGGGATTGAGCCTGTGGAAACGGATGCTAAATTGGAGGATGTGGAGTTTTTGTTTGAATAATTAGTACTCGCTTTGCTCGTGGTTTTTGACGCTTTGCGGTGTTGCGGAGTTAATTCGAGGTCTTGCGGAGCCGATTTTAGGTTTTTCGGAATCGATTTGAAGTCTTTCGGAACCGATTTTAGGTCTTGCGGAACCGATTTGAAGTCTTTCGGAATTGATTTGAAGTCTTTCGGAGTGGATTTGAGGTGTTGCGGAGTTGATTTGAGGTGTTTCGGAATCAATTTTTAGTATTGAAATGTTGATTGCAGGTCTTGAAATGTCGTTTTTGCATGTTGAGTAGGCATTTTGTTTGGTTGTTTAGAGAATTATTTGTATTTTTGTGGCGATTTTTAACCTAATTCTTAAACTTATAAACCTATTTATTAAACTTTTTAAACTTTAATTATTATGAACAAATCACAAAGTAACTATTTTAACATGGTGAAAGCTGTGTGCGATGTTTTGGAAAACAATGTTTTGGCTTGGCGAGAGGCTGGGCCGATTGAGGATGTTGTTTCCGAGGTGTCGGAATTGCGCAAAGCGGTGGAGATTGCTGCCTCGAAGCAAGTTGAAAATACTCCCACAGGTCATACTGCTGCCAAAGAGGCTGCTCGGACGAGGATTGAGGATGAATTGTTTAACATTGGGCGACGGTTGCGATCGTATGGTCGGATTGCTAAAGATGCTGTGATTGAGGAGCAATCGAAGTTTTCTCGTTCGTCGCTTGATCGTCTTTCGCTTAATAACTTGTTGAGTTTGGCACGGAGTATTGCTGCGTTGTGCAAGGCGCGTGCAGAGGAGGAATTGCGTGGTTTTAAGATTGATGCGGATATGATTGCTAAATTTGAATTGGCGGTTGCGGATTTGGATAAACTTGCTGCGCATCGGGATGCTGTGGTGGATGTTCGGATGGAAAATACGTCTTCGATTATTGATTTGCTGGGCAAATTGCGTGAGCAACTGAAGACGTTGGATGCTTTGGTGGAGGGGTTTGTGGATGATGATGGGTTTTTGATGGTGTATTTTAGTGCGAGGAGGGTGCATGATGTGAAGGGGAGAAGCCGCAAAAAGGAAGGGGAAATGGAATAATTTATGTCGTAGGGTCGCGATTAATCGCGACCCTACAATTCAACATGATTCAACAACGATTAAAAATGAAAAAGCATGAAATGGGATATAGACAATACCTCCCATAAAAACTGTTAAAAGGTGTTAACATATTTTGGTTGTTTGCCAAAATATTTGTAACTTTGCAAAAAAATTAAAGCCATGACTACAATTACGCTACAGTACAATGAAAAGAAAATCGGCATGAAAGAATTGCTAAATGCGTTGATGAAAACCGGTTGTTTCAAACAAGTGTCTCCGCCAAGCTACGATCCGGAATTTGTAAAAATGATAAAAGAAGCAAGTCGAGGACCTAAACGCAAATTAACTCCGGCATTAAAAGAAAAATATTTTGGCAATTTATGAAATATTCCGTTTATTTATCTAAAAAAGCCGAGGAACAATTGGATTTCTTTTTAAAAGTGGGCGATGTCTCTCGACTAAAGAAAATCCACAAATTGCTTGCGGAGTTGGAAGATCATCCAACAACTGGAACCGGAAAGCCAGAAGTATTAAAAGGTGATTTATTTGGATATTACTCTCGTCGTATAGATGGAAAAAATCGAATGATTTATTCGATCAACAACCAAACTGTTGTTGTGGATGTTTTGAGTTTGAAAGGACATTACGGAGAAAAATGATTTTTATCTGTTGGCAATATCTTATAACACAGTAAATATGCACGAAACCTACATGCAGCGTTGTTTCCAGATTGCCCAAAACGGCTTGGGGCAGGTGGCGCCTAATCCGATGGTGGGTTGTGTGATTGTGTATGAGGGCCAAATTATTTCCGAAGGATTTCATCAAAAGTATGGCGAGAATCATGCGGAGCGTAATGCAATTTTGCGTGTGAAGGATGAGAATTTATTGAAAAAATCTACGTTGTATGTGAATTTGGAGCCTTGTTCGCATCATGGCAAAACGCCGCCTTGTGCGGATTTGATTATTGAAAAAGGCATCCCGAAAGTGGTTGTTTCTAATATAGATTCTAATTCGGAGGTTGGCGGAAAAGGGATTGAGCGGTTGCGAAAGGCAGGCGTTGAGGTTATCACGGGTGTTTTGGAAGAAGAGGGGCGGTTTTTCAATCGGCGTTTCTTTACGTATATCGAGAAGCAGCGACCGTATATTATTCTGAAATGGGCCGAAAGTTTGGACGGGTTTATTTACAGCGAAACTGAACGGCAAATTACCAACAGAGCTGTGCAAACGCTCGTTCACAAGTGGCGTAGCGAGGAACCGGCGATTATGGTTGGCACAAACACTGTTTTGGTCGATAATCCGCAACTGAATGTTCGGGCTTATTTCGGAAAAAATCCTTTGCGAATAACGATGGATCGGCAGCATAAATTGTCGAAAGATTTGCATTTCTTTGATGATTCGCAACCAACAAAAATCTATGAAACGGATAATCTTTTGGAGATTTTAGCCGATTTGCATTCGCAAAAAATACAATCCATAATCATTGAGGGAGGCGCCAAATTACTGCAAAGTTTCATTGATCAAAATCTTTGGGATGAGGCGCGTATTCTTACAGGAAACAAACATTTGCACAGCGGTTTGCAGGCACCTAAAATTCACGGCAAGGAGATTTTATCGGCGGATATGGAG
>JAITVC010000291.1 GCA_031286005.1 Bacteroidales bacterium | reverse complement strand
TCACGCCAAAAGGCGAGTCGGATCCAACTCCGGAAGAAAAACTGTTACGTGCTATCTTTGGTGATAAAGCCGGAGATGTGAAAGACGCTTCGCTGAAAGTTTCGCCATCTGTTCAAGGTGTGATCGTAGACAAAAAATTGTTCTCACGCATCATTAAAGATCGCAAGGCTCGCGCTAAAGATAAAGATATTTTGAAAAATCTTGAAAGAGAATTTAACAAAGATGCGCAAGGGTTGAAAGACCATTTAGTTGAAAAACTGATGGTGATTTTGAAAGACAAAACATCGAACGGCGTAACCAATAATCTGCGAGAAGAAGTGATTGCAAAGAAACTCAAGTTTACTGCAAAAACACTGAACTCGATTGATTTGTTGAATGTGAATCCAAACAAATGGACATCAGATAAAGAAATCAATACCATGGTGAGCACGTTGTTGAACAACTATTACATCAAGTATCGTGAGATCTACGGTCGTTTCCAACGTGAGAAATTTACGTCAACAGTGGGCGATGAATTGCCTAATGGCATCATTCAAGTAGCGAAGGTGTATATCGCTAAAAAACGCAAATTGAAAGTGGGCGATAAAATGGCCGGACGTCACGGAAATAAAGGTATTGTAGCCAAAATTGTTCGTGAAGAAGATATGCCGTTCTTGGAAGACGGAACACCGGTAGATATTGTATTGAACCCGCTTGGTGTGCCTTCGCGTATGAACTTGGGACAGATTTACGAAACGGTTTTGGGGCATGCCGGAAAGAAATTGGGACTTGAATTTTCGACTCCGATTTTTGATGGTGCAACGCTTGATCAAATTTCGGACTACACCAAAGAAGCCGGACTTCCGGAAAACGGTCGTACGTTCTTGTATGATGGCGGAACCGGCGATAGATTTGACCAACCGGCAACAGTGGGCTATATCTATATGATTAAACTGCATCACATGATTGACGACAAGATGCATGCCCGTTCGATTGGACCATACTCTATGATTACGCAACAACCGTTGGGCGGTAAGGCTCAATTTGGTGGTCAACGTTTCGGAGAGATGGAAGTTTGGGCGCTTGAAGCTTACGGCGCAGCAAACGTTCTGCAAGAAGTGTTGACAGTGAAATCTGATGACGTAATGGGGCGTGCCAAAACTTATGAAGCGATTGTAAAAGGGGACAATATGCCGCGTCCGGGTACTCCCGAATCGTTTAATGTTCTTGTACATGAATTGCGAGGCTTAGGCTTGGAGATTACGTTCCAAGAGTAATCGCAAACTTTAATCAAGGAAAATGAGGTCAAAGATTTTTGGCCTCATTTTTTGTTTTGAATTTTTTTCGTATCTTTGCAAAATGAAACTATTAGATTCCCGTAAAGATTTCCCAATTTTATCCCAATCCATCAATAGTAAGCCTTTGATATATTTGGATAATGCCGCCACAACGCAAAAACCGCAGGCGGTAATTGAGCGTATTGCAAATTATTACAAAACCATTAACAGTAATGTTCATCGTGGTGTTCACAAACTCAGTCAAGACGCAACGGAAGCGATGGAACATGCGCGCGAGACTGTCCAAACATTTATTAACGCAAAGGAAAAATACGAAATTATTTTTACCAAAGGCACGACGGAAAGCATCAATCTAATTGCTCAAACGTTCGGACAAGAATTTCTAAAAGAAGGCGACAGCATCTTGATTTCCGCAATGGAACACCACGCCAATATTGTGCCTTGGCAACAAATCTGCAAGCAAAAAAAAGCCAATTTGTTAGTAATTACAGTCTTGGAAACTGGCGAATTAGATTTGTCTAACGCGGATGAATTGCTTGGACAAAATGTGAAACTGCTCGCTGTTGCTCATATTTCGAATGTTTTGGGAACGGTTAATCCAATTGAAATTTTGATTGAAAAAGCACACCAAAAAAACATTCCTGTATTAATTGATGCTGCACAAAGCGTGGCACATGCGACGATTGATGTGCAAGCGCTGGATTGTGATTTTTTAGTATTTTCCGGACACAAAATGTATGCGCCGATGGGTATTGGTGTGCTTTATGGAAAGAGCGATTGGCTCAATCGGCTTCCGCCTTATCAATTCGGTGGTGAGATGATTGCAGAGGTGCGTTTTGAGAAAACGACATTTAATGAATTACCGTTTAAATTTGAAGCCGGAACACCGAATGTTGAAGGTATTTTAGGTTTGGAAACCGCTATTCAATACCTGCAACATATAGGATTGGCACAGATTTCGGCTTATGAATATGAATTGATGAATTATGCTACACAGAAATTGAGTGAAATTGACGGCATTATTTTTCACGGTGCAGCCAAGCATAAATCGGCTGTTTTGAGTTTTAATTTTCAAAATATTCACAATTTTGATGTCGGCGCAATTCTCGATCAATTAGGAATTGCTGTAAGAACGGGACATCACTGTGCGCAACCGTTAATGGACATTTTAGGCGTTCCGGGTACGGTGCGCGCGAGTTTTGCATTTTACAACACAACGGAAGAAATAGATCAATTTGTTGAAGGGGTAAGAATTGCAAAGAGAATGTTGGCAATATAATTTTATCTACTCCGTAATCTAATTTCGGTTAATTTTCGTTTTGTCGAAAGCGAAAAATCTGCATCCATCATCCATGCATAATATGACGGTTCATATTCAAAAACTTCAGAAACCAAACGTCCTTTGTGTTTGCCTATATTAAAAATTTCCTGACCTTTGTCGTTGTAAACCATTGTCCCAGCAAAGTCGACATTCCGTTGTTTGGTTGTGAATGTAGATAAAGCATCAATATCATTCACAACCGGAAAGGAAACTTGCCCGTCTCTATCTTCAAAAGGCGTGTCTTTGTAGCGATCCAATTGTGCTAATAAAATTTCGTAAGTGGCCAACGTATCTACTTCTGCACCGTGCGCACCTTCTAATTTTTTATTGCAATAAAATTTGTAAGCTGCCGAAAGTGTGCGTTGTTCCATTTGATGAAAGATATTTTGCACATCAACCAGTCTGCGATTCTTCATTTCAAAATCTACTCCGGCACGCAAAAACTCTTCAACTAAAATCGGGA
>JAITVC010000239.1 GCA_031286005.1 Bacteroidales bacterium | reverse complement strand
TAATTCCATTCGCCGCCTTGCCGGTGAGTTTCTTTCCCGTTACTCTTTCTACCGCCTCGGGGCTCCAGTAAGTACGAACGTCGGCAAATACCTGCGCCGTGTTAGTGAGCAGGTTATTGAACAGCATGGCTGCACCGTTGAGAGCATCGTTTTCGGTTGCCAACACAAACGGTTGCCGTATGCCGGTCCAGTCGAACGACGAATTCATAATAGCCTCCGTAAAATCGCCGTTGGGATAGAAATCCGTCCATTGGCGCTGACCCTGGAAACCACCTGCAATAGCATTGTGTCCCAAAGATTCTTCGCCAAATCCCATCGTTTTTAGTTTCGGATTACCTATCATCAAATCGCGAACGATCAACGTCATTTTTACAATAAATTCCCAATCGTTATTTTTCTCTTCACGATTTTTTTGCAGGTCTTTGCGGTTACAAACATCTTCTCCTTCCTTGCAATGCGCCTTTGCCCAAGCCAGTGCTTTGGTAAATTCTTCCTTGTCGTAAATACCTTCGGTCATGCGGCGAATGATTTCCACTTCATCAACACCTTCGCAACGCATACCGAGATAATCTTCGAAAAAGTCCGTATTCACAATTGATCCGGCAATTCCCATACACACCGCACCAATCGACAAATACGATTTTCCTCGCATAATCGCCACCGACATGGCCGCTTTAGAAAATCGGATTAATTTTTCTTGCACATCAGCAGGGATTTCCGTTGTACCGGCATCTTGCACATCGCGTCCATAGATCCCAAAAGCCGGAAGCCCTTTTTGTGCATGGCTTGCCAACACCGCAGCCAAATAAACAGCGCCCGGACGTTCGGTTCCGTTAAATCCCCAAACCGCTTTAACCGTGTGAGAATCCATATCCATGGTTTCGCTACCATAGCACCAGCAAGGTGTTACGGTAATTGTTACGCCGACATTTTCCCGTTTGAATTTTTCGGCACACGCCGCACTCTCGGCCACGCGCCCAATAGTTGTATCGGCAATGACGCATTGCACGGGTGTTCCATCCGGATATTTAAGCGTGGAAGTCAAAAAATCCACTACACTTTTTGCCATATTCATCGTTTGACTTTCCAACGATTCACGCACACCGCCCATACGGCCGTCAATTGTAGGACGAATACCGATTTTCGGCCAATCACCTTGAAATCTTTTTGATGTCATAATTGTCATATTGTTAATTAATTTTTGGTAATAATTTATTCACTCTTACACCATACAAGGCAATCGCAACAAAGCAAATGAGCGGAAGAAAAAACGACAAACGCACCGATGAGATCCATTCAAACCACGTTGCATGATCAATCAACAGACCTTGCAACGGTGGCATGAGGCAACCACCGCCAATGGCTAAAATAAGTCCTGCCGAACCAAGTTTTGCATCATCGCCCAAGCCTTTAAGTGCCATTCCATAGATGGTCGGAAACATCAGCGACATACAGATCGAAATGGCAACTAAACTGTACAATCCTGCCATTCCCGGCAAGGAAATTGCTCCAAGCGTGCATACGGCACCGCCAATCGCCAAGCCTAACAGTAATGCATCTGATTTGAAATATCTCAATAAAAACGTACAGATGAACCGACTGCAAACGAATATCCCCATCGCAACCATATTGTAACCTTGTGCCGTGGCTTTATCCATACCCAATTCCGCACCGGCGTATTGAATGATAAAAGTCCACACCATGATTTGAACGCCTACGTAAAACGTTTGCGCAATCACGCCACCTACATATTGCTTATTGTTTAACAAGCGTTTCAGCGTATCTTTGGTGTTTAATTGCTGATGACCGTCTGTGTTTTCTTTGGGCAACCGGACCATTAAAAATACCATAAAAAATGCGAATACCACTAAACCCAAGACGAGATAAGGGCCGCTAACCACCGAAAGATCGTTTCGTTGTATGTTGTTAAACACCTCCGGACTGGTAGTGCGTAAAATTTCGCGTTCTGCTTCCGTTGCCGAATTTAATCTGGCCAAAATAAATTCTTTGGCAATCAACATTCCTGTGAGGGAACCGATGGGATTGAATGCCTGTGCAAGATTGAGACGACGTGTAGCCGTTTCTTCGGCACCCATCGAAAGAATGTATGGATTAGACGTTGTTTCGAGAAAGGCCAATCCGCAAGTCATGATAAAATAAGCGATTAAAAAAGCCCAAAACGCCATCATCTGGCCGGCCGGCAGAAACAACAAACAACCGATGGAATATAGCGCTAACCCTGTCAGGATACCTTTTTTATAACTGAATTTTTTTATAAACAATGCCGCCGGAATGGCCATAAAACAATAACCACCGTAGAAAGCAAATTGCACGAGAGAACTTTCAAAATTCGTAATTAAAAGAATATTTTTGAATGCTGCCACCATAGGGTTAGTAATGTCGTTTGCAAAGCCCCACAAAGCAAACAACGAAGTTACAAGAACAAACGGAGCCACAAACGATTTGGCAATAACAGCAATTTTAGGTTTGGTCATAGTTTTGCAAAGATACAACATATTTTTGTATTTACCAAAATTTATCAAAAATAACCCTGTGATTATATTGCTGAATCATTGATTTAGCCTTTGTTTCCAATTGATTCGGAATCTCAGAATAGTCATCAATAACATTTGGATTTTGAATAAAATCGTTGTTGTCTTTTTTTAGAGATTGAGGTTTGTCATTAACTAAATTCAGCACCCAGGATTCGGTTGTAAACGTATATTCTCCACCGGAATACGTCATGTGATAATTTGGAATAGAATCAAATACGCTATTTCCGAAGGCAATAAAAGGTTTATCATAGCCGATATAATGCAACAAACTCGGCATCAGATCAATTTGAGAGAGAATTTTTTCTTGTTTTTTTGGTTCGATATGCCCTGAAAAATACCAAAACATCGGAATCTCTGAAATGCCTACACTGCTACTGTAATAAGCGTTTTCAACGAATGTACTATGGTCGGACGTAACGATAAATAGCGTGTTGTCAAACCAATCTTTGGTGCGTGCGGTTTCAAAAAAACGTTGCAACGCCATATCGGTATAGCCAACCGTTTCGTGCGAAGCCAAAGTGCCTTTATCAAAACGATTTTCGTAATGTTTGGGAATTGTGTAGGGATGATGCGAACTCAACGTATAAATCACACTGAAAAAAGGGTTTTCTTTTTGTGTCATTCGATTGGCAGCATATTGCATGAAAGGCTCATCAAAAATGCCCCAATTTCCGTCATAATCGGCGTTATTGTTATACTCATTCATCCCCAAATATTCATCAAAACCAATTTGCTTGGTAAACGCGTCAAAGGCCATCGTTCCATTCTTTCCGCCGTGAT
>JAITVC010000233.1 GCA_031286005.1 Bacteroidales bacterium | reverse complement strand
CGCCGTTAATGGATGTGCTGCCCGCAATAGCTTCTTTGATGTACTTAGTAGCCATCGCATCGAAGTCTTTTTTTGAGCCAGTTCCGGTCATCACGTTGTTGGTAACTTTTGCGAATAGTGCGAAAGCATCCAAATTCCTATTATCTCCACTCAAAAAACCGGCAGTTGTGTCAAAACTACCCCCAATCCGGTTAGCGACGGTAAGTTAACGGTAGATACGCCCGTTGGCGTTGCAGCTTCGGTTGTTGAGATTTTTGATTTGAACGGCACGTTAGTGTTGACACTGTCGATTAATCGCCCAAAAACCGAAATCCAAGTGTCGCATCTACCCAATGGTACCTACGTTGTTAAAGTGGGTTCTGCTTTAGCGAAAATAGTTAAATATTAACCGTATTGAGCTTGGCTCAATGGGGTAACGAAAAAACGAAATGCTTTTGCATTTCGTTTTTTTTTCGTACCTTTGTCAGAAATTTTACTATGCTACAAGACAAATCCACCCATAGAACCGAACTCGGCGACCTTGGCGAGTTTAAATTGATTGAACATTTAGCGCAATCTGTGAAACTCACGCAATCTTCAACCATCAAAGGAATTGGCGATGATTCTGCTGTGATTAAAAACGAATTGGAAACAACATTGGTTTCAACCGATATGCTGTTGGAAGGCATTCATTTCGATTTGACGTATATGCCACTCAAACATTTGGGCTATAAAGCCGCCATTGTGAACTTTTCCGACCTTTTGGCCATGAATGCCAAGCCACGGCAAATCACGGTGGGTATAGCCGTTTCCAACCGTTTCTCATTGGAAGCCATCGAGGAGATTTATGCCGGATTGAATTTGGCTTGCCAACATTACGGTGTGGATTTGGTGGGCGGCGACACCTCCGGTAGCCAAGCCGGACTTTGTTTGGCCGTCACTACCGTCGGACAAGCTGAGCAAGCCGATATTGTCTATCGCAACGGCGCTAAGGAACACGATTTAATCTGTGTTTCGGGCGACTTAGGATCGGCCTACGCAGGATTGCTTTTGCTCGAACGCGAAAAAGTCGAATATCTGGCCAACCCCAATATGCAGCCCGATTTGCAAGGAAACGACTACGTGTTGGAACGCCAACTCAAACCCGAAGCGCGTTTTGATATTGTGGATTTGCTGAAAGACAAAAACGTTAAACCCACTGCAATGATTGATATTTCAGACGGTTTAGCATCCGAATTACTGCACCTTTGTCGCGAATCCAAAGTGGGATGTATGCTTTATGAAACCAAAATTCCGGTCGACCCTACGGCGTGTTCGACTTTGGAAACCTTCAACATCCTGCCCACAATTGCAGCGCTTAACGGCGGAGAGGATTACGAACTGCTGTTTACCATTTCACAAAGCGATTACGACAAAATTAAGGATTCGCAAGATATTACCGTGATTGGCCACATTGTGGATGAAAACTCCGGCTGCATGTTGGTTCCGGAGAATGGAGCAATGATTCCTATCTCAACAATGTAATTGAGCCGGACAATCGCTTTTTAACCATGTTCTCTGCGCCGGGTATAAGTAATTCGGCAATGTAAAAATAAACCCCTTCCGAACATTTTTGTTTGGTGGTTCGATTGGTGCCGTCCCACTCAAAATCAGGGTCGTTACTTTCAAACACAAGATTGCCGTGCCGATTATAAATTCGGATGGTTAACACTCCCGAAAATACATTATCAATAGCTTTAAACCGGTCGTTTATCCCATCGTCATTAGGCGTGAAAATATTAGGCAACTCATATTGCATACACTCCTTAAAATAATCGTCGGAACTGATGCAAGCCACATTCGATTTCTCACTTTGAAAACGACCATTGTCGGCCACCACATAATAACAGCCTACATTAACCGACAAGTCGTGAATATAAAAGTCTGTGTTTACAGCATCTATTTCGGAAAATGCGGCCTGTTGCGAAGTGGAATAATAAATACGATAGGTTATATCTTCATCGAAACAATCCATGTCCAACGGCTGCCAATTCAACTGATTGCTGGCTGGCTTACAGGTCAAGAGTTGAACATCCAAAGTTTGTATACAAGGCGTATCAATATACGGCATAGCCTCTACCTCTTGCGACCAGTTTATCAATTCTACATCCTTCAAACGTTCGGTATAATGGTGTCCAAAAGCCTTAATTTTGTAGGTATAACTGCTATCATTCACAACGTCTGTATCCGTAAAATACGGTTGGTCGGTATACGAAATCGAATCAAATGCAGTTTCCCATGCCAATTTTCGATAAATCGCAAAGCCCGTTGTTTTCCATGGCTGCGAGCAATGCCATTGCAAATTCACTCGCTTATTTTTCCCGATGGCGTTTGCAAAAATAGAAGTAACCACATTTGAAAACCCTATTGATGTCAAGGTATCGTTGTAATGCCGAATTAACTCAACTTTGAATTGATAGTCGGTCTCATCGGAAGTCAAGCCCTGTGCAACAAACGTGGTATCGCTAACCGTATCCGTTCGGTCAAAATCATCTTCGCCTTTCGCTCGATGAACAACATAGCTGAAACGTTCCGGAAAAAGGGTCAATTCTTCAAAATCCAATGGCTTGCGCCAAGCAAGTTCAATCTGTCCGTTGTACGCATCGGTTGTCAGCACGCTGACTTTTTCCAAAATCGGTTTGTCCGACAACAAACTTCCGCAAATTTCATCCGACATTTGGCTTTCCATGCCATTTCTATACATGGCAACTATACGATAGCAATAGTCATTAGTCTGCAAAGTCGACACATCGGAAAACGTATCCCGTGCTCCATCGTTCAATTCCACAAGTAATGTATACGTCGAATCCATGATGCCGAAACTGCACGAATCTTGCGTGGTTTCGCTCTTTTCCTGCGCTCTGTAAATTCGATATCCAACAATATTTTGGTCTAAAACAGGTTGCCATTTCAATAAAACATGATCGTATTTCGACGTTGCGGAAACCCATTGCGGTGCACGTCCAATCACATGAATAAGCAAAGTTTTCAAGGCATTCAGATTAGGCGTTCCATTATCTCTTGCACGAAAATAAACCGGATATGGATTTTGTTGAACATGATCGTGCTGAGGCATCCATACCAAGGTATCAAACAACGGCGAAATTCCTGAAATCTGTGGAAACACAGCCGCATCAGCCATTTGGAAAATTCCACCGGTAGCTGAAAGGGTCAACATATCGGTCGAATCCGCATCGGTTGCTTTTACCGACACACGCATCGTATCACCGGCAAATACACAGATTTCGTCGCGAATATCCAACTCCGGAAGACGGTTATCACACGTTTGAATAGTCAATTGCATATCCCGCACAATAGAGCCAATCTTGATACCCATGCGGTATTCTTCAATCTCAATAGCCACATTGAACTCTCCTCTTTGTCTGGGCACATCCCAAATCAAATCGCCTGTTCGCGGGTCTATCATAATGGAATCCGGCAAATAATAACCGGGTACTTCTTGCCCGCCAAGCCCCAAACAATTAGCCAACTTATACGATAGGCTGTCGCCATCCGGGTCAAAGGCACCGGCATTATGCATATACAGAAGTCCCAGACAACCTCTATCAATAGGCTTATTCAAAAGGATCGGCGAAGAGTTCGGCGGAAAGCCCGATGGCCCAATAAACAGCATGGTCTCAACATACATGGCCGTATTAACCGAATTAGGCATGTTGATAACACCGGCATTTCGATTTTCGTCTTCCAGCCAAATCGTGTAAGAACCGGGGCCAGGAAAAGTGTGTCTGATTATATAGCGGTTTTCTCTGGTTTCAGCATCCAACAATGTCGGAATTGGTTCGCGAGAAACAATATCAAGCTTGTCTTGATAGCCCCATTGAATAATCAAGGTCGGACGGTCGGCCAAACTTTGCGTAAAAGTATAAGTTACAATTGTAAACTCGTATGTTGTTCCACTGATATGCCGATAGGTAATTTCGGCCGCCTTTTGATGGGTGGCATAAAGTGCGCCTGCGCTACAAAAAAACAGTATGACAAGCCAAATTCTTTTCATCGCCGTTTGAGTTCCGAACAAAAGATAGCCGTTGCCACCGAAGCATTTAGCGATTCCGCATGTTTAGCGTCTGTGGAAAATGATGGTATGTGTACTTTCTTCGTAATAAACGATTCCAATAGAGGCGAAATGCCGTGCGCTTCGTTTCCTATCACAATACAGGATTTCAACTCCAAATCCGTTTGATAAATATTTTCGCCTTCCATGAAAGTGCCGTAAACCGGCATACGTTCGGGCTTCTGCGACAAAATATCCGTCAACTCACCATAGCGGATGGATACTCGCAAAAAAGACCCCATTGAAGCCTGTATGCATTTCGGATTGGTAAACTCCACACATCCGTTAGAACAAAGAATATGCTTGATACCAAACCAATCGGCAATACGCAAAATCGTTCCGAAATTACCCGGATCACGAATCTCATCCAACACCAAACATGTTTCCGAAAACCAGTCTGTATCCACTGATATATCCGGTTTTCTAACAACGGCGAGAACTTGATTAGGGGCTTGCAAACCGCTGATGCGCTCAAGTTCTTTCTCTGAAACTTCGGTTATCGAATGACGTGCAAAACGCTTCCAATTGGCATCAACCCAAGATTTCACACCATAAACCGCTTCAACCGGATAACTGCTATCTAAAACGTCTTCCACTATTTTTGGCGTTTCTACGACAAAAACATTCGCTTCCTCACGAAATTTCTTTTGTTGCAAGGATTTGATGTGTTTGATCTGTTGGATTGAAATCATAGTTGCTTATAAACGTAAGGGCGGAAAACCTTCCGCCCCTACCATCCTTTAATTTTGTTATATTTAAAATCTTAATGTGCCAATGCAGGAAAACGTTTTTTGGCCAATTCAAATGCGCCAAACAAAACACCGGAATAAACCAAAGTACCCAAAAGTTCATTGCGGAAAAACGGCAAAGCCATTTCATAGCACAAGGTCAAACCGCCCAATGTCATCGGATATCCGCAAAAGCCGCTCATCCAAACGCCAAAGTTGGTAATCAAGAAAAACAACAGCGAAGATGCTACTGCACCTAACGCCACACGGCCTACTTTAACTTTACCGCTAATCATCAAACCGATTACACACGTCAAAGCGAAACTCAAATATACGGCCGACATCGAAATCACGTCGTATGCGCCAATCCAAACATCAGTCAATGCCATAATTGCAATCGGTATCAAAAATGCCGCATATTTGTTAGCAAAATAAGCGCCGCCGAAAAGTGCAATCGCTGCTACGGGCGTGAAATTAGGAATGGGTGTAAAAACACGTGCTACGGCAGCTATTACGATTAAGGCCGTAACCATAAAAAAGTTTGATGTGAATAGTTTTTTCATACGTTTCTGTGATTTTTTTTGCAAAGATACAATTTTTTTTTCAAATATACAATTATTCATCGTCGTCGTCATCCTCATCATCGCCTTCGGCCTCGTCTTCGGCTTCCTCATCATCATCGCTATCGTCTGCCTCATCTTCGCCTATGACGGTTTTGCTTTCCACTTCGGCAATATCGCCAAATTGTTTATCGAAATCATCTTCCGTTATCAAGTTATCCACTTTGACCTCAACTTTGATGAGATAGTTGGCCTCATCCGTGTCTAATGGAACTGCGAAAAAATACTCGCCATTAGGTTTCGGATAACGAATAATATAATTACCGTAACCATCGGGATATTCTTTGAGCAAGGCCATTTTCAAATCATTGTCTATTTTGTTATAACTGACAATAACGTTCTTTTTGACTATATTTTTTTCTACTTTCTTTGCCATTGGTGTTTCAATTTTTCTGCAAAAATAAACATATAATTTTGAAAAAACAAAATTTTTCCTAAAATTTTTATATTAATTTTTTATGTTTTTTTTATTTTGCAGAAAATCAACAGTGTTCAAAATTCATTCAGCACCTTACCAACTACGATTTTTTTACAAAATCATAATGCGACCTCAAAAGCAGCGTTGTAAACAGAAGGAAATTCCGTGTATTTACTAATAGTGCCGAATAAAGCAAGCTGTTTTTTGTTCCGCTATAACCATTCTTAACACGTTTCATTTGCTTTTTATTCAAACTCTCGATAAACTGCACGATTTCCTGTTCGTAGCCCAAATGCATATCAATATTCTTGTAATCTTCGGTCGAAACATCTTGCTCTACCATTTCAAAGAATTTATGGATGCGTTTTTGGAGTTCCACAAGCTCGTCTTGTTGATCAGCAATGAGCGGTTTGTGCTTGTTATTGGTGTGTTCAAACGAGACTTCTACAAAACTTTTTAACGCATACGACACTTCTCGCAAGTAATTTACGGCCTGAACATAATCGTGCACATTTTCGATTTGATTTTCATTAAACGCATGAATCGTTGTGTGAAGGTGGTTTTTCATCAATTTAGTTTGTTCGCGAATGTCAGCCAAATCTCGTCGCACAGCTTCCAGTTGTCGGATACTTTCCTTATTTAAAGCCTCGATAGTTCCGCTATAAATGGTTTCCATTTTTTGCAACGATGTGCACAGTGCGTCCGATGCTATTTGATGAATTTTGTGCACATCTTCCTTTTCAACAATAAACGTCTTTTCGGCATTGGCAACGTTTTTCTCACGACGTTTATAGACGGTTTGCGTACGCCACATAGCAAATAGCACGAGTGCGAGAATCGCAATAACGCCGATATAGCCACCGAAATACAGAACAAACCCAACACCTAACGCCAACGTAAATGCAGCAATAGCCGTGATAAACCATCCGCCGATAACCGTAAATACACCGGTTACTCGATACACCGCCGTATCACGCCCCCAAGCGCCGTCGGCAAGCGACGTGCCCATCGCTACCATGAATGTGATATAGGTTGTTGAAAGCGGTAATTTAAGCGAAGTTCCAAAGGCTATCAAAGCCGAAGCAACCATCAAATTCACCGATGCGCGAAGCATGTCGAATGCGGCCGTTTGATCGGCTTTCTTACTTGGCTTGAAACGGCGATCAATGCGTTTACTCAAATTCTTTGACGTAACCTTAGAGGTCTGCTCGCTTAATCCGACAAACATCTTTACGATAGAACGCGATAATGGTGTGGAGTGAAAGCGTTCGGTTCCGGTCTCTTGGCGACTTAAATCGACCGATGTTTTCACAACTGTTTTGGCTTTTTTGGAAAACCATAACGTTAATATCATGACAATTCCAGCGGCGAGTAAAATCATTTCGTGTGTGGGTACTGCGCCTTGCAAGCCACCCATTAAAAACGATTCCGGACTGGCTGAACCTCCTGCCTGAAACAATTGAAAACTGTTCAATCCGGCCATAGGCACTCCGATAAAATTCACCAAATCGTTGCCGGCAAAAGCCATGGCCAAAGCAAATGTTCCCAACAATACGACAAATCTTAATGCGTTGAACTTAAAAAACCAATGCAACAGTTGCAGGATAACGGTCGTCATGCCAAACACGGAAATCATCAAAATACTAACATTATTTTGGAGAAATTCTGCAGCGTTTGCAGAAATCAGCGAAGACCCTTTCATGCCTTTGAAAACGATGAAATAGGAAATCAACATCACACAAAAACCACCCCAAATGGCGCCGAAATATTTCTGTGTTTTATGAAGTCTGAACGAGAATAATAATCGAGCTAAATATTGTATGATAGCGCCAACAGTAAAGCCAATCACAACCGATGCTAAAATACTGGATACGATAGCTAAAACTTTCGATGTGTTGAGGAATGAGCCTAAATCTAACAGGGTGTAGTCAACCGAATTTGAGATTTTCATAATGGAAATGGCCACTGCCGCACCCAACATCTCAAACACCAACGAAACTGTTGTGGAGGTAGGTAATCCGTAGGTATTAAACAAATCCAACAAAATGACATCCGAAACCATGACGGCCAAGAAAATCAGCATGATTTCGTTAAAGTAAAACATTTGCGGATGAAAAATCCCATTTCGGGCTACTTCCATCATGCCGCTCGAAAATACGGCTCCAAGTATAACGCCGATACTGGCCACAACCATCACAACTCTGAATGTGGCGGCTTTTGACCCAATGGCCGAACTTAAAAAATTGGTAGCATCATTCGCTACCCCTACAATTAAATCGGAACCTGCCAATAAAAACAAAATCCCGACAACGATTAAATAATAATATTCCATGTTTATGTTAATTTATTTTCTTTAACGCTACAAAATTAAACTTTTTTTCCGAATAAGATGTTAACCCTACGTTAATAAATTGTTTTATTTGTTCGTTTATTCGCTTTAATATCGCATAAAAGAACGGCATTAGGAAACACCGCTCAATGAAAAATGGGGCTAAAGGATTAATTATGAATAGCAAAATTCCTAATAGGCTGATTATGACATACAGGAGTATAGCAAGTGTATACGAGGTATAGCTTAGGTATAGCGCAGGTATATAGAAAGGCCGAACAATGGGTATAGCAAGGGTATAGAAACAGTATAGAAACAGTATAGAAATAGCAAACAAATAGCAAAGGAATAGCAAACAAATAGCAAAGAAAGGATAATTAATTGCATAATATTCAACTATCTACAAAATAACAAAATTACAACTCGCAAATTACAAGCGTTTTACGATATTTAAATTAACAGCTGTTATATACTTGTTATCTATTTGTTGTCTATTTATTGTCTATTTATAGTCTATTTGTAGTCTATTTGTTATGTATTTTGTATGTACAGGTTATGTACAGAGTATGTACAG
>JAITVC010000229.1 GCA_031286005.1 Bacteroidales bacterium | reverse complement strand
AAATAAAATTATCGCTCATTATGTTGATAAATAATTTTCAATTATTGCTTTGTATATTGACAAATAATTTATATCTTTGTTCTCTGTAAAAACAAGTATAGAGATATGGAAAAGGAAATAATCAAGCGTTTAATCGCTGAAAAACAGAACGAAATAACATCTGTCAAATTGATCAAGAGACCGATTGAATTAGAGCCATCGGCCAATTATGTCCTCATCGGACTACGCCGTGCCGGAAAATCTTACCTAATGTATCAGATTATTCAAGATTTGATACTGTCAAGAGAGATTGACATAGAAGATGTTTTATACATCAATTTTGAAGATGAGCGGATTGCTTCTATCAAAGCGGAAGAATTAGGCTTGTTGTTGGATGCCTACAAAGAAATGTTTGATGCCAAACCATTGATTTTTTTAGATGAAATCCAAAATATTGATGGTTGGGAAAAATTTGCTCGCCGTTTAGCTGATTCTAAATATCGAGTATTTGTTACCGGAAGTAATGCAAAAATGCTGAGTAAAGATATACACACAACGCTTGGCGGACGCTTCATTGCCCATGAAGTCTTTCCGTTTTCGTTTCAAGAATATCTGACTTATCACAACATTACGTTAACGAAAAATTGGGAATACACCGATACACGTGCACAAATAGTTCGAGCATTTCAAGAGTATTTTTATCATGGAGGATTTGCTGAATTATTTGCAATAAACGACAAACGTAATTGGATCAATTCACTCTATCAAAAAATTCTTTTAGGCGATATCATTTCTCGAAATAATATTCGTAATGAAAACGCAATCCGAGTACTTGCAAAAAAAATAGCGGAAAGTGTGATGCAACCGTCGTCGTTAACCCGGATGAAAAACATTGTAGATTCTACCGGAACAACCATTGCTCGCAATACGCTTGTTGAATATTTGCAATTTTTAACGGATGCCTATTTGGTATTTGGTATTTCCAATTATTCCGATAAATTAAGCGATAAAGAAACCTTTAAAAAACGCTATTTCTTCGACAACGGACTTCTCAATAACTTCCTATTCGACCCGGAAACCAAATTGCTGGAAAACATCGTGGCCATTGACCTGAAAAAGACATACGGCGATGATGTATTCTATTATAAGAAAAATATCGAAGTCGATTTTTTCATTCCAAAAGAAAGTCGAGCCATACAGGTATCGTATAGTATAACCGACGATACAACCTATCAACGAGAAATCACAGCATTAGTCAAATTAGCTGAATTTCACAAATTGAAAAAAGTTGAAGTTGTTACATTTTCCGGAGAAACCACATTGCAAGAAAACGGCCTGACAATACAAGTTATTCCTGCTTGGAAATGGTTGCTTACTCAATGAATATCAGTTAAAAGTAAAAAATGGGACTAAATGGTTAAGGAGTTAATTATGAATAGTTAAGTTTTTAATAGATTGATTATGATATATATGAGTATAGAAAGGGTATAGAAAGTGTGTTTAAAAAATATTTAACAGGCTGTATTTTTTATGTTTGTGATTTTTTGTTTGTACAGTGTCTATTTAGCAGGGACTTTGTTATATACTTGTTCTCTATTTGTTGTCTATTTATAGTCTATTTGTAGTCTATTTGTTATATACTTGTTATGTATTTTGTATGTACAGGGTATGTACAAGTTATGTACAGGTTATATACAGGCTATCCCCAAGTCCGTATCATCTCCGTATCAAGTCCGCTACAACTCCGGTACAAAATCTTTAAATTTTTCACTAATCACCATTCACTAACAATTAATCCCTAACCTTTAACTTCCACTTGCAAAATTAGATATTTTTTCGTATCTTTGTTCTCTTTTTTAATAAAAATAATAGGATTGGTTATGAGTGAATTAGAAAACAATGTGCCGCAAACAGAACAAGGCAATTACACAGCAGACAACATTCAGGTTTTGGAAGGCTTGGAAGCCGTTCGGAAACGTCCGGCAATGTATATCGGCGATATTAACGAACGCGGTCTCCACCATTTAGTGTATGAAGTTGTAGATAACTCTATTGACGAGGCTTTAGCCGGATACTGTACACAGATTGATGTAACCATTTTAGAAGATAACGCCATCTGCGTATTGGACAACGGACGGGGTATCCCAACGGGAATGCACCAAAAAGAAGGCCGTTCGGCTTTGGAAGTCGTTATGACAGTATTGCATGCGGGTGGTAAATTCGACAAAGGGTCATACAAGGTTTCCGGTGGTTTGCACGGTGTGGGCGTATCTTGCGTGAATGCACTTTCGTCCGATATGAAAGTAGAAGTATTCCACGAAGGCCTCCATTTCATCCAAGAATACAAAATCGGGGTTCCCCAATATCCGGTTAAATCCATAGGCCCATCCGACCAACGGGGTACAAAAGTAACCTTCAAACCGGATGCTACAGTATTTTCAACCCTTGTATATAAATACGATACACTGGCCGCCCGCCTCAGAGAATTAGCCTTTTTGAACAAAGGCATCACACTGACGATTACCGACCAACGCGAAACGTTGGAAGACGGCAGCTTCCGTACCGAAACCTTCTTTTCCGAAAACGGATTAAAAGACTTCATCGAATATTTGGATGCCACGCGAGAAAAGCTCATGCCCGATCCGGTGCATATCGAAGGCGAGAAAAACGGCGTTCCCGTTGAATTAGCCATGCAATACAACACATCGTTTACCGAAAATATTCACTCTTACGTTAACAATATCAACACACACGAAGGCGGCACACACTTGGCCGGTTTCCGCAGAGGGCTCACCCGTACATTGAAAACCTACGCCGAAAAATCGGGACTGTTAGACAAAGTCAAGTTTGAGATTGCCGGCGACGACTTCCGTGAAGGCTTAACAGCCATTATTTCCGTAAAGGTAGCCGAGCCGCAGTTTGAAGGTCAAACCAAAACCAAACTCGGAAACAACGAGGTTATGGGATGCGTAGACCAAGCCGTGAGCGAAATGCTGACCTATTATTTGGAAGAAAATCCGAAAGAAGCCAAACTCATCGTTAACAAAGTAATTCTGGCTGCCACCGCACGCCATGCCGCACGCAAAGCCCGCGAGTTAGTACAACGCAAAACCGTAATGGGCGGTGCAGGATTGCCCGGAAAACTGGCCGATTGCTCGGAAAAAGACCCCGAAGTTTGCGAAGTGTATTTGGTCGAAGGGGACTCCGCAGGCGGAACAGCCAAACAAGGCCGCGACCGCAAAACACAAGCCATCATGCCGCTTCGAGGAAAAATCCTCAATGTGGAGAAAGCCATGACACACAAAGTTTTCGACAACGAAGAAATCAAAAATATTTATACTGCACTCGGTGTTACCATTGGCACGGAAGACGACAGTAAGGCTTTGAACTTAACTAAACTGCGTTATCACAAAATCATCATCATGACCGATGCCGACGTGGACGGGAGCCACATTGCAACACTTATTCTCACGTTCTTCTTCCGCTACATGCGCGAATTGATTGAGCAAGGTTATGTATACATCGCCACTCCACCGCTCTACCTCATCAAAAGAGGTAAACAAGAACGCTATTGCTGGAACGAAGACGACCGTGCTGCAACAGTTGCAGAATTTGGCGCAGGCTCCGACAAAGGTGTGCATATTCAACGTTACAAAGGTTTGGGAGAGATGAATGCCGAACAACTTTGGGGTACCACCATGAACCCCGAAACACGCACCCTACGCAAGGTTAATATCGACAATGCGTCCGAAGCCGACCGCATTTTCTCCATGCTCATGGGCGACGAAGTTCCCCCTCGCCGCGATTTCATCGAACAGAACGCACGATATGCAAATATTGATGCATAATAAAAAATAGAGAGAAAATTTCGCTCAAACATTGCACAGTATAAATTTTTTTTGTATCTTTGCAGTCGCTTTTGCGAAAAGCCCGGGGGGCGGAATTGGTAGACGCGCTGGTCTCAAACACCAGTATGGTTAAACATGTATCGGTTCGACCCCGATCCCGGGTACTAAAAAAAATTAAGAATTAAAAATTAAAAGAGGTTGCAATGATGTACCTCTTTTAATTTTTAATTCCTAATTAGTAATCTTTATCCTACATGTCCGAATTTTCAACTATAGTCCCCGCAAATATCAGTGAATACGCCGATGCACACACGTCCGACCTGCCCCATACCTTACAGGAATTGGAACGCGAAACTCATGTGAAATGCGTTAATCCAAGAATGTTGTCAGGCAAATTGCAAGGCCAATTTTTGAACATGATATGTCGGATGCTGAAACCTCAAACCATTTTAGAAATCGGCACCTTTACGGGATACTCCGCTCTCTCCATGGCCTTTGGAATGCCTGAACAATCTCATCTATACACTATCGAAGCAAATCCCGAACAAGAGGACATCATACGGAAATATATCGAGAAGTCAGGCTTTTCAAATCAAATTACCCTTATTATCGGCTATGCAAAAACCGAAATAACCAAATTTGATAACGACGGATTCGATTTGATTTTCTTGGATGCGGATAAGGTCAACTATCCATTGTATTACGAATTGCTGATGCCTAAACTACATACGGGTGGCGTATTGATAGCCGACAATACCTTGTGGAGCGGCGCAGTGGCCAACGAGAATTTGACCAATAAAGAAGTTGCCGCCCTACGCCAATTCAACGACATGGTGCAAAACGACCCTCAAACCCAAAACATACTACTGCCCATTAGAGATGGCTTGACGTGCGTGATAAAAAAGTAGATACCTGTCTGTAAAAACAAGAAACGCCTTGCTTTTAGCAAGGCGTTTCTCCATTTTTGCATCCTTCTTCTATTCTTCGTCTTTTTGTTCGGCCTCGTAGGCTTTCAATAAAGCGGTTTGAACATCAGTTGGCACTTGCGTATATTCGGCAAACTTCATCGAATAAACGCCACGCCCGGACGTAATCGAACTCAATGCCGTCGAATAACGGTTCATCTCGGCCAAAGGCACTTTGGCTTTAATGACTTGGAAATTTCCATCACTATCCATGCCCATTACCACTGCACGACGGCCTTGCAAGTCGGTCATTACATCGCCCATGCGGTCGGCCGGCACCATTACCTCAACATCGTAAATTGGCTCAAGGATTTTCGGCCCTGCATTTTTAAAGGCTTCGCGGAAAGCATTGCGTCCGGCAAGTTTGAACGCCATTTCATTGGAATCCACCGGGTGCATTTTTCCATCAAAAACATTCACTACAATATCGCGAGCATAAGAACCTGTCAATGGACCTTCCTCGATTTTTTCCATGATGCCTTTGAGAATGGCTGGTTGGAAGCGTGCGTCAATCGCACCACCCACAATACAGTTATTGAAAATCAACTTTCCGCCCCACGCCAAATCGTGCGTTTCCGTGCCACGAATCGGATATTTGGTTTGATTCGGCATACCGTCGTAATACGGCTCAATCAACATGTGAACTTCACCAAACTGACCGGCGCCACCCGATTGTTTTTTATGGCGATACATTGCTTCCGCAGATTTCGTAATCGTTTCGCGATACGGAATTTTTGGCGCAAACAAATCCACTTGTATTTTGTACAGATTATTCAAAAACCATTTCATGGTGTTGATGTGAAATTCGCCCATACCTTTCACAATCATTTGCTTCAATTCGCGCGAATATTCCACAATAAGCGTTGGGTCAGTGGCGTGCATTTCGTTCAGCGCAACGCCCAACTTTTCATCATCTTGCGAATTAACGGCTTTGATGGCTGTGGTATAAATCGGATCAGGGAATCCGATAGTTTCATAAACAATATCCGTATTTTTCAGTGAAGTGAGCGTATGATTTGTTTTTACATCTTTCAATTTAATCGTAGCCACAATATCTCCGGCAACAGCTTTGTCTATTTTTACACGGTTTTTTCCGGCAATGGAAAAGAGTTGCGAGATACGTTCTTTGCTGCTGTTTACGGAATTGATTACATCTTGCCCTTCAGCCACTTCGCCCGTAATCACTTTCAGATACGACATTTCGCCCAAGTGCTGTTCGTGCGATGTTTTGAATACAAATGCCGAGAACGGCTCTGCTGCATTCACGTTGATGTGCTTGCCGTCAACCGTATTCCGGCCTTTTCCTTCGTTGGGCGGAAGTACATTATTACCTAAAAATTCAAGCAAACGCGTTACGCCTTGACTTTCTTTGGCCGAGCAACACATTACAGGAAAAATGCTGCGCGAAGCCAAACCGAGCTTGATGCCTCGACGCATTTCTTCGAGGGTTAAATCTTCGGTTTCAAAATATTTTTCCATTAAATCGTCTGCGCCCGCAGCAGAGGCCTCAACCAAAAGCCGATAATATTTCTCTGCACGTTCTTTTTCCGATTCGGGAATATCCAAAACTTCAAATTTTCCACCGCCTTTGGGGAATTTAAGCATTTTGTGCAAAACTAAATCAATTACCGCATCAAAGCCCGCACCAACAGAAATAGGATATTGGCACACGGTTACTTTTTCGCTGTAATTGTCTTGCAGTTGCTTCAACGTTTCCTCGAAATTGGCTTTTTCGCCTTCGAGTTGATTCATTACAAACACGGTTGGCACACTGCCACGGTGGGTATACCGCCACGTAATATCCGTGCCAACTTCCACGCCGACTTGTGCGTTTACAACCATCACTGCGGCTTCTACAACATTTAAAGCCGAAATCATTTCGCCTGCATAATCCGCCATACCCGGACAGTCGATAAGATTTATCTTCCTATCGTTGATTTCAGCGTAAATAAGCGAAGCTACAACTGAGTTTTTACGGTCGAGTTCTATTTCGCGATAATCCGAAATTGTGTTTTTGTCGTCGATGGATCCTCGACGACTAACGACCCCGCCTTCGAATGCCATTGCTTCGGCCAACGTCGTCTTTCCCGACTTTGCACCGCCAATCAGAGCAATGTTTCTGATTTCGTTTGTTTGATACACTTTCATATGTGTTGTGATTTAGGGATTATTTGTTTTTGCAAATATACAAAAAAAAAACATACTATCAACAAATTGTTAAAAAAAAATTGCTAAAAGTTAACATTATTTACTAATCCATATTCACTAATCATTTTTCTCTCTCAATTTTTAATTTTTTTTCGTATCTTTGTAGCTATTTTTATTTCTCTTTAATATGATTCTTTGCCAAACAAAAACCGAACTTCAAGACGCCATAAAAGCACAAGGCGCAAACCCTATCGTGGGATTCGTTCCAACCATGGGAGCCTTGCACGAAGGCCATCTATCCCTCGTTCGTCAAGCTAAACGCGAAAACGAAGTCGTAGTCGTAAGCATCTTCGTCAACCCCATACAATTCAACAACGCCGAAGACCTCCAAAAATATCCTCGTACCCTCGAACAAGACCTAAAACTCCTCAAAGAAGTAGGAACAACCATCGTATTCGCACCCAGCGAAGCAGAAATGTATCCCGAAAAACCTTCGGAAAACTACAACTTCGGAACCCTCGAAACCGTAATGGAAGGCGCACACAGACCCGGACACTTCAACGGCGTAGCCACCGTGGTCAAACGACTCTTCGACCTTGTAAACCCTACAACAGCCTATTTCGGAGAAAAGGATTTTCAACAATTAGCCATCATCCGCGCTTTGGTAGAGAAAGAAAACATGGCCGTAGAAATCGTGGGATGTTCGATTATTCGTGAAAACGACGGTCTCGCAATGAGTTCTCGCAACACACGCCTATCCGAAGAAGACCGCCGAATAGCACCTCAAATCTACAAAATACTGAGAGATAGCAGAGACCTCACAGACGTCTTCACCCCTCAACAACTCAAAGCCTTCACAGCAGAACAGCTCCAAAAAATCCCTCGCACCAAACTCGAATACTTTGAAATCGCCAACGCCAAAACCCTCCAACCCATAGAGCATTGGAATGATTGCCCACGGCGCATCGCCTGCGTGGCAATATGGCTCGGCGATGTGAGGTTGATTGATAATGTGAAGATATAAAAAAGTTGAACGCAGATGACACGGATAACGCAGATTTTTATAAATGAAATATAAATTGAAAGTTGAAAGAGATGATGAAATTTAATAATGTGAGATTGTTAGTTAAAGACTACGAAAAGTGCTTTAAATTTTATACTGAAAAACTTGGTTTGGAAGCGGTTTGGAATTTGAATGGTGCTTATGGCAGTTTCAAAGTTGCCGATGGTATTGAGGGGTTGGCGATATTTACGTCTGACCTTATGGCGCCTGTCGTTGGTAATATGGACAAAAGTCAGTCGACCGATTGCAGAGAGAAAATGATGGTGTCATTTGAAGTTGAAAATGTTGATGAAACTTACAAAACACTTTTGGCGAAAGGCGTTACCTTCATTAATCAGCCAACCGACATGCCCGGTTGGGGAGCTCGCGTAGTGCATTTGCACGACCCTGAAGAGAATTTGATAGAATTATATACACCTTTGAAAATAGAGTAATACGAAAATGAAAAAATTTAGATTTATAATTGGTCTTGTTGTTTTGACATTGCCTGTATTTGGACAACAGAATAGTTCAAATCAAACAACATCGTTGTGTGGAGGGCGTTGGGAGTTTTTTATGTCAGAGATTGCCGCTAGGGTCTCTTTAAAAATTGACAAATTCACAGGAGATGTATATCAATTAGTTAAGCAAAAAGATGAAACAGATGCTTGGGTACTCGTTATAAAAGAGAGTAGCAGGTTTGATATTAAAAAACAAGATTGTATTAACTATCAGTTGTTTTCAAGTGGGCTTGGAGTTCGACATACATTTTTACTAAACACAAATTCTGGCTTTACTTGGCGATTGGTAGAGGATAGAAAAGGTAATTATGTTTTTCAAGTAATAGAAGAATGATATAAAATAATATCACAAAAATTTGCCTCCAATAAGTATTGAATAATCAGATGAAAACAGCAGAAATAAAAGCATTATTTACAGAATTTGAACAAGCCTCAAGCGAATTTGAAGGCATAGAATGTTGGAGCGCAAGAGACTTGCAAAAATTATTAGGCTACACAGAGTGGCGAAACTTTTGCAAAACGATAGACAAAGCCAAAGAAAGTTGCAAAAACGCCAATATAAGCGTTGTGGAACATTTTGTTGACGTCAACAAAACGATAGAAATGCCTAAAAATGCAGAAAAAATCGTTGATGACATCCTTCTCACTCG
>JAITVC010000043.1 GCA_031286005.1 Bacteroidales bacterium | reverse complement strand
ATTATGCTTTAAATAAAAATCCTCGAATCAATTCTAAGGGGCTGAACACATCGGCTATTCTTGGGTTTGTGAATACCCTTTGGGATGTGCTGCAAAGTGAGAAACCTACGCATATTGGTGTGTGCTTTGATACGCAGGCACCCACAGCACGACATATCGAATTTCAAGACTACAAAGCCAACCGCGAAGCCATGCCCGATGAGTTGAGCGAATCTATTCCTTATATTAAGCAATTGATAGAGGCCTTTGATATTCCTATTTTGTATGTGGATGGTTACGAGGCCGACGACGTAATTGGCACATTGGCCAAAGAGGGTGAACGGCAAGGTTTTGAAACCTACATGATGACCCCCGATAAAGATTTCGGACAATTGGTTTCCGACCATATCTTTATCTATAAACCTGCCAAATTCGGACAACCGGCACAGGTTTTAGGCGTGAAAGAAGTGTGCGAACGGCACAGCATCAGCCGTCCCGAACAAGTTATAGACCTGTTGGGGTTGATGGGCGATAGCGCCGATAACTTTCCGGGTATTCCGGGTGTGGGTGAAGTAACCGCCAAGAAACTTTTAGAGCAATTCGACAATATTGATAATCTGCTGGCGAATACCGCCCAAATTGAAAAAGCAAGACTGCGAGAAGTGGTTGAAGCCGGTAGGGATTTGTGCCTTCAATCCCGCATGTTGGCCACCATAGATATTCATGTGCCGATTGCCTTTGATGCTGAACAATTGGCTGTGAAGCCACCCAAGACCGCCGAACTCATGGCTCTCTTAAACGAATTAGAATTTAGAACATTTGCCAAACGTATTCAGACTTGGCTAAACTCCGGTACAGCGAAAACAGCTGAACTTCCTGTGCAAACAGCAAAGGCAGCAGATAAACCCACATCACCAAGTCCCGCCAATCAGGTGTTTGATTTGTTCAATCCTTATCCGGAGGGAATTACGAATTACGAATTACAAATTACGAATGACAATATTGGGCAGAATTTCACAAGTCATCAGTTTAATCCCAATTATACACAAATTACCGACTTATCCGAATTTGCTACGCACTTATCGCAACAATCCGCTTTTTGTTTCGATACGGAAACCACAGGTCTTGATACGTTGGATGCAGATTTGGTAGGTATTGCATTTTGCTCCGAAGACGGCAAAGCGCAGTTTTGGCGGTGTCCCGATGATTTCAATGAAACCAAGCAGCAATTAGACCTCTTGAAACCGATTTTTGAAAACCCTGTGGTGCTTAAAATCGGACAGAACTTGAAATACGACATCAACGTGCTTAATCGGTATGGCATCAAAGTCTGCGGGCCGTTCTTTGATACCATGATTACACACTACGTGCTTGAGCCCGAACGCCGGTCGAACCTCGATGATATGGCCAACGCCTATCTCAACCACAATATGCTCCCCATAGAAACGCTCATCGGGAAGAAAGGCGCCAATCAAAAATCTATGCGTGATGTGCCTCTCGAATGGCTGGTGGAGTATGCCTGCGAAGATGCAGATATAACCTATCGCCTCAAAGCCGTATTAGAGGACAAAATACAGCGTTTGGATGAGGGTACACAATCGCCCACATTGCAATTATTGGATAAGATTGAGTTTCCTCTAATTCCCGTATTGGCCGAAATGGAACAGGAAGGCGTGAACATCGACACCAAGATGCTGGCCAATTTCTCGCAAGAACTAACGACTGAAATCCGCAAAACGGAAGAAGCCATTTACCAGTTGGCCGGCATGCAATTCAACATCGCATCGCCCAAACAACTCGGCGAAGTGCTGTTTGAAATCTTGCAAATTGATGCCAAAGCCAAACGAACGGGTGTATCCAAACAATATCAAACCGGCGAAGAAGTGTTGCAGAAACTGAAATTCCGCCATCCCATCGTGGAACAGGTACTGACTTATCGCACCCTTGCCAAACTCAAATCCACCTATGTGGATGCGTTGCCGATGCTCGTTAATCCTCGAACAGGCCGTGTGCACACCTCCTATAATCAGGCCGTAACCGCCACAGGTAGGTTAAGTTCAAGTAATCCTAACTTGCAGAACATTCCCATCCGCACCGAGTTGGGACGGGAAATCCGCAAAGCCTTTATTCCACGTGATGAACACCATGTTCTGCTGGCGGCAGATTATTCGCAAATAGAATTGCGCATCATCGCTTCCATCAGCGGCGACGAAAGTATGATTGCCGATTTTGCGGAAGGACACGACATTCACACCGCCACCGCAGCCAAGATTTACGGCGTGCCTATCAGTTCTGTTGATAAAGAGATGCGCCGTTCGGCCAAGAGTATCAACTTCGGAATTGTCTACGGCATGAGCGCCTTTGGACTGGCCGAACAATTGGGTATCACCCGCATGCAAGCGTCTAACATCATCAAACAATATTTTGAGCAATATCCCAAAATCGCTGCCTACATGCAGGATGCCATCGCCCTTGCCAAAACCAAAGGCTACGCCGAAACGCTTTGCGGACGCCGCCGCTACCTGCCTCAACTCACTAATAGCAATGGGGCGGTACGCAGCTTTGCCGAACGCAATGCCATCAACGCCCCCATTCAAGGCAGCTCGGCCGATATGATTAAAATTGCGATGGTAAATATCGCCAAACGTTTCAAAGACCAAAATCTGCAATCCAAAATGATTTTGCAAGTACACGACGAGTTGGTATTCGATGTCCTCAAAACTGAACTCGATACCGTGCAGTCGCTCGTCGTTTCCGAAATGCAAAACGCCCTCACCCTAAAAGTCCCTGTCATCGCCGAAGCCTCCACGGGCGAGAACTGGTTGGCGGCGCATTAGTCCGCAACATCGGAATATATGAAACGATATAACTTCATGTATTCCGAAATGCCGGAATATATGAAACCGTACAACTTTATGTATTCCGAAGCGTCGGAATCTATGAAACTGCCTAACTTCATGTATTCCGCAATGTCGGAATCTATGAAACAGGGTATTTTCATAGATTCCGATACTTCGGAAAGTGTAAAACAGAAAAATTTACTTGTCGCGAACGCAACGGACGACCTGCCCGTTAGCCTTACTGTTGATGCTCTGAGGACTGCCGCCTATCGAGTTAAAGGTCAAGAGGCGACCACTGACAGCGTCAGCCGATGATTGTGCCCAATAACTTGCAGACCACCCTTGCATAATTAGACTGCCTATCGGGTCGCTGATACCGCCATATTCACCACTCCAATCATTGAGATATTTATCGCAATAGGTTGAATTAGCTTGAGCATCTCCGTTTCCGCCAAACGTAATATCCAAAGCAATAAAATCATTTACCGTTGGCACTCGCCAAGGTGACGGACAGAGTTCATTGACATAACGATTAACTGCACACCATGAAAACAAGTCGCCTTTATAGCTTGGATTAGAACGGCAATCTGCATTAAAATTATTTCCATCACCCCCATTATAGATGGTTTTACTACTGCAATTAGTCGCTTGCACCGCATCCGACCAAACTTGATTCCCCACAGTCCAAGTCTCATCCGTTGCAAATGATACCGTGCCAAGGTCATTGCCCCAACCGGGAATATCTGAGTTGCAGCCTGTGGGCGATGATGGTGGAATGATGGTGTCGCGGACACAACGCAACGTTAATCCTATATCTTTAGGATCGTAACCTTGAGGATAAACAGTACCGAACTCTTTCCATAAGTTCAAATGATATGCAACGTCTGAACTTTGCTCTGATGAAGACCAATAGCCTGTACTCAAACCTTGCTCCATTAGTCTTCCGCTTATATCGCAAAAACCTCCGTAAACACTACCCAAATTGTTGAGATATTTATCACGATGAGCAGGACCCATTTGACTATATCCTCCGCTTCCGCCAAACGCTTTATCTAAATCAATAAAATCATTTACAGTTGGCACTCGCCATTCGTCAGGACAAAGAATATCCTCATAACGAGAAACAGCACACCATGAAAACAAATCTCCTTTATAGCTTGGATTAGAACGGCAATCGGCATTAAAATCACCCTCTGCACGCCCATTATAGGTCGTTCTATTGCTGCAATTAGTCGTTTGCACCGCATCCGACCAAACTTGATTCCCCACAGTCCAAGTCTCATCCGTAGCAAATGACACCGTACCGAGCTCATTGCCCCAACCGGGAGTGTCAGTGTTGCAGCCTGTGGGTGCCGGTGGAAGCTCTGGGGGAATGACGGTATCGCGGACACAACGAAGGAAAAGTCCTCTAGCCTTATCAGAGGGTTGCTCCGGATAGACACTGCTAGAAAAGAAGTACAAGCAAGAACCAACCCTTGCCGATACCTCGCTTGACGACCAGTAGAATCCGCAGCTCCTCTGAAGGAGCAAGCTACCCGTCGCATCACAGTAACCACCAGCGGTGCTACCCCAAAGAGTACCGAATAATATCGTTCCGGTTGTGCCTCCAGCTGCTTTTAAAGCAACATGATCTGCAGGAGTAGGAACCCGCCAAGGTTTAGGACAAAGCACATCATCATAACGTGCCACTGCACACCATGAAAACAAATCGCCTGGATACCCCGGATTAGAACGGCAGTCTGTATTATAATTTGGAGGTGAAAGATAATCACCTCCTCCATCAAAAATATATTTACTGCTACAATTGGTAGTTTGCACCGCATCTGACCATACTTGGTTGCCGACGGTCCAAGTCTTATCCGTGGCAAATGATACCGTGCCGAGCTCATTGCCCCAACCGGGAGTATCGGTGTTGCAGCCTGTGGGTGCTGGTGGAAGCTCTGGGGAAATGATGGTGTCGCGGACACATCGGAGAGAATGTCCATAAGTCTTATGGACGGCTCCTTGTGGATAAACGAGACCTTCTGCGTTGAAGTGTAAATTATACCCATTGTTGGCATCGTACTCCGATTGAGACCAATAATTCGCTGCCGAATTTTGATTAATCAGAGAGCCGTCTATATTACTTGCACCACCATAAGCACCTCCCCAATCGTTGAAATATTTATCTATAAGTGTAAAATTATATTGAGCATTTTCAACTCCGCCAAACAATCTATTCAATGCCATGAAATCATTTGCAGCAGGTACTCGCCAAGGCATCGGACAAAGCACATCATCATAACCAGCAATAGCACACCACGAAAACAAATCTCCCTTATAACTTGGATTAGAACGGCAATCTGTTTTGAAAAAGGTACCAAATCCGCCACCATCATAATTTTCTTTTTGGCAACTACTGGTAGTAACTGCATCCGACCAAACTTGATTTCCAACCACCCAAATTTCATCCGTAGCAAATGATACTGCACCTAAACTATTTCCCCAGCCTGGCGTTTCTTTACTACAAATACTGTGTTCTTCTACAACATGCGCCCCACTAACATCACTAACCGCATCCCCACAAGCATTACTCACCACACAATAATAAAACAACGAATCCACAACAGATGCAGGCGGTGTAAATGACAAACTCTTTGCGCCCGATATAAGTGTGCCGCCAACGTTACTCTTTACTGTATTGGAATACCATTGAGGCAAAAACGCTCCAAAACCGTTCATTCGTACCAGAAGCTCTGGAAAAGTCCCTCCCTCAACAATCCGTTGCTCCTCATTATTCGGATGCGTATTAATCGTAGGAACGGCAACAATATCTATTTTGGCACTATCTTGCTCGCCCCAACACCCCTCATCCGATTGCGCACGAAAATAGTAGGTGCCATCGGTTTTAACGGTTTGCATGTCGGTGGCAAAGTCTGTGTCAGTGCCGGTGTTGGTGGTGTTTTGCCAATAAATGGTGCCATCGTTACCGTTGGAGGCAGTGAGCACAGCTGAGTCGCAAGCCAAATCGTTTGTCGTAATAGTTATCGCTGCCGGCAAGGCATTTACCGTAATCGTTCCCGTTGAGGTTTTCGGCGGACAAGTCGTGTCGCTGCTCCATGCAGTAACTGTCCACGTGTACACGCCCGGCACTGTCGGCGTTCCCGAAAAAGAAGCGGCATCGCCTGCAATGCCTTTCGGCACACTATCCCACGAAAGAGTAGTCTTGGTTGCGGTATTGCTAAATATGTGGGCAACAGTTGCAATGGGTTCGTTTTGGCACACGGCTTGATGGCGTGCTGCGGCTTCGTAGGGAAAGTCAATTGTAACGAGCGGACAAGTGCGCACGCAACGCACAACCATCCCCAAGCTCTTATCTCTATAATCTTCCGGAACAGGAGCTCGCCAAGGTTTCGGACACAACATATCGCCAAACTTCTTCACCGCACACCACGAAAACAAGTCGCCTTTGTAATCGGGATTAGTGCGACAGTCGGAATGAAACGTTGGCGGAGGGCCTGCTCCACCACCATCAAACACCGTCTTTTGGCAAGTGGTAACCGTTACAGCATCCGACCAAAGCAACGTATCTACAAGCCAAACGCTATCGGTTGCAAAACTTGCTTGTCCCAAAATAGCCCAAGCAGGCGTGAGGATATTACAATAGTTGCTATCCACCGTTACCGGGTCGCCCCAACGGTAGTTCTCCGAAGCCGTAATATGGCGCACATCAAGCGTGCTGCCCCAAATGGCCAAACCATCCACACCAGCATTGTTTCCGGTCAGGAGGGTGTTATACACCAAGCCGTTGCCCTCGGCATAAATGCCGCCACCATAGTCGCTGGCACGGTTGTCCAGCACATAACAATTCTCTACACGGGCATCGGCTTCCATCCACACACCACCACCGTAGGGCGTTGGCTCCATGTGCGAATAGCCGTTGATAACCGCCAGGCCGTTGAGCATAGCGCCTTGTCCCAAATGCACGGCAGCAAATGCACGCTGAGCATCGAGAATGGTTTTGTTTTGGGCATAATGCCGTTGCGATAAGGTGGTTTCGGTTCCGTTGAAACCACCGTAGATTTCTGTGAAAGCAGACACCGGCAAGGTTTTGTTCAGAAAATACAATCCTTCTTTGAGCCACACTTGCGAAGGAGTGCCTTGCGCCAATCGCATCGCCGAATCCAAGCTGCATGCATCATTCCAAGAGGTGCCACCACCTGTGCCATTAGCCGAAACATAAATAACGGATTGTGCGTGGACGATATTTGCGGTTAGCAGTGTTATTAATAAGAGGAATGTTCTCATAGCAAGGGGGTTCCTCGACTGCGCTCGGAATGACGGACGTTTTATCATAAGCGGGAACGTGGTTTTTTAGAACGAATAAGATTGGAACGATTAGACTTTCGGCGATTTTCCCACAAATCTTTCAATATATAGTTGATCGAAATTTCGTGAGAACCATTTTGCGCCCGGCGAATGGCGCCGAAAAAAATATCATACGAATAACCCAAACGGATTTCTTCGGTGATAAATCCCTTGATGGAAAGGCTCACGGCTTTTTGTCCCGTTTCCACATTCACACCCACAAAATAGCGGTGCCGGAAACTGCCCTGCACACCCACATTGACCGACAGAGGCGTGTTGTGCACATAGCGCAAAAATAATTCCGGCCTCACCGACCAATCATCGTTCAGAAGCATAGCCACGCCGCTCATCAGAAAAAACTGTGTACCCATGTTGGGATACCAATCGTCCAATTTGGGTATGCGCTTTTCAGAATCGAACTTCGGCGGGGCCAAATGTTTTACGGAAACACCCACATAAAAGAGATTTCGCCAATAGTAGGCGCCCACATTCACGTCGAACTTAGTGTGCTGTTCAAGCCCTTTCTGAAAAAGTGGGTCTTCGGGATTCTTGATATGTTCGATTTTATTCCAATTCAATGTCGAATGGAACACGCCCGCTTGCACGCCGAAACTAAGCGAACTTTCGTCAAAATACAGTTTGTAGGTATAGTTTCCATACACAAAACTGCCCGTCATCGGCCCCCAAGTTTCGTGTTGCAAAATGGTACCCCACGAGTGCCGGTTATTCTCAAACGGCGCATGGCCGTCAAAGTTGACCAAACTTGGCGAAGTGGGCAAGCCCATCCATTGCTTGCGTGCGCTTAGGTTAACAGAGAACGCATCTTCCAAGCCCGCACAAGCCGGATTGAAGATCATCGGGTTGGATGAGAATTGCGTCAACGGCACACCCAATTGCGCAAACCCAACGTTTGCTACAACCATTATCCATGCTATGACACTTATCTTTTTCATCCTATTCTGCTATTTTCATAACCAACCAACCGGCCATCACTCGTTGGCCGTTCACGTCCACAATATAATTGTAAACGCCATCTGGAACGAGTTTGCCGGAGCGGTTTTGTCCTTGCCAAACCACTTTATTATTGTCGTAATTCTCTGTGCTGAAAATCTCTTCACCATATAGGTTGATGATGGTTACTTTGTTGGTGGGATACCGTTCAATATTTTTGATGTCCAAATAATCATTCAGTCCATCGCCGTTGGGCGAAATAAATGTTGTGGCCGCATTAAACTCATGTCCACACGTCAGTGCAAAGTCAAACGTATCCGTGCAGCCCGTGCTGACTTTGGTAATTTCCAGTTGATAGGTATTTCCCGATGGCAAATTCCGCAAAACAGGGTCTTCCGAAAGAAAATCGCCATCCACCGTCCAATTAAACGTATAAAGCATCAAATGGTCAATGTGAGTTACAAAACCCATTGCAAGTTCAATCGCACCGTTATCGCAATTCTCATTATCGGGCTGCGTTACAATAAAAACATCTTCGGAAACGGGTGTATAGCCTTCCGGCAAAAAAAACCGTGTGGCATAGTAACGAAAGGGGTCAAAGATTTCAACCCAATGTTCACCGGCTGCCAATCCTCTAACCTCACTACCGGTAGAACCATCATCCCACAAAAAAGTATAACTGCCGCCACTCGTTTGCACCCGTGCCCACGATTCCTCGCCCGGACAAAATCCACCATAATCCACCCACGCATCATCATACATTACCCGCACGCTCACAGACGTATCATTGCAACAATCACTAAAAACAATGACCCGATAAACACCCGTATCCTGCCATTCGCCCGAAAGGGTATACTCCGGCAAAGTAGCCCCCTCCAAATCCTCATTCTCATATTGCCATTGATAGCGCAAATTCTCGCCGGTGGCTTCAACCGTCAGCGTATAGGTTGGCGTTGCACTAAAAATTGTGCGCACATCCAGCGGTTCTCGTGTTATTACCGTTTGCTCAAGCTGCACCTCAAAAGCCCCCATATCCACACGTTCGCAATTCAGTCGAGCATTGTTATCCAAATCCAATGTATCGTGGTCTCGCAACACATCTGCGAGGCCGGTGTTGTGTGCCGGACTGTTTAAATGAATACGGAATTGATTGGCAAACGGACTACTTGTTAAATGCACATTGCCAACACCCGACGCCATCGAATCCAAAGCCGAGAAAATTGTTGAATGTTGTGCGGAAACAGATTTATACCCGGAATTCTGATAAATAATCGAATTCGTAACCATCCCACCGTCGCCCAACCGCACAGCACTCGAAGACTCTTGGCCCCAAAGCATGGCAGAACAAATCCAAACAAAAACGCCGATAAAACACAGTCGGTTCAAAATAACTTTATTGCAAAGATACAAAAAACAATTAAAAATTAAAAATTAAGAATTAAAAGATTTTTTGCCCCCTTGCACTAACCACTAACCCCTTTTAATTCTCAATTTTTAATTATTCACTATTTCCCCCATAATTCCCCGCCAAACTCCCCAAAACATCCCCCCTCCGATAATACAACTTATTCCCAATTCGAGAAAACGACAACGTCCCATTCGACCGCAAAGTCTGCAACGTCCGCACACTAATATGCAACATCTGCAAAACCTCTTGCGCATCAATCCACTCGCCGGTTTCCAAAACCTCACCCCGGTCGCTGAGCGGAGTCGAAGCGCCCCGCCCCGCTCGCAAAGCGAGCAATAAATTCTCCGTCAACTCCTCACTCCCAATCCAAAATTCAAGATTGTTCGCACTTCGCCCCGTTTTCAAGTATACCCCACAATCCGCTTGAAGTTTCAATAAGTCGATTTGATGAAACAGCAACAAAGCATCCAAGCGATTGGCAAACTTCGTTTTCAAGTTGCAAAAGTCAACAAAAATCTGTTCTATACGGTCGCATGGCGCTTTCAACAACTCCAAAAACTGCTTGCCAACAATCTCGCTCCACGTCCGCTGTTCAATAAGTTCAAGTTTCTTTTTCGGATACTGTTCAATCTGCCTGTCCAAGCGTTTTTGAAACGCCAAATGAGGATACAGCAAATCCGACAATTCCTTAAACGGAATAAGCAACGTGTAAATATAACGTTCCTTGTCCTGCACACTATGGCAATGAAGCAAACGCCCGCTTATCGCTTCCATCACAGGACTGTTCAAGTCGGTCAATGGGCTGGCGTCAAACGCATCCGCACACCCAATAATCTGTTTCGGAAAGATTGTCTCATAAAATCGTTGTCTCTTTTTGTCATTAGGTAGTTCCACCGGCAAATAAAACAAGCTATACCGATACCGTAAAACATGAATACAAGCATTAACCAAACCAAACCGTTCGTAGGGCTTTAAAAATTGATAAATATAGTTGTCTACCATTTTTGTAGGGGCATTCACGACACCCCTTTTTTCCATAATTGCCGAATAGGCATAATGAAACGCTGTAAAACAGTAATGTCATCGGTTATAATATCCGCCTGTCCTTTCATATTAGGAAGAAAAGGCAACGTTTTGCCATAAGTAGTCAACAATTCTTGAGGAAAAACAATTTCAACGGTATAGCAATAGACTTGATCAACCTCTGTCGGTATCAACGAAACATTCTTTACAAGACCTTTCACTATGCCAAACTCCACATCTGGGAAATTATCAAACCTAATATTCACGTTTTGCCCCGCCCTTACCTTGCCGGAACGAGCTATCGGCATATTGGCTTTGCCTATTAATTTCGATTCTTCGGTAGGGACAACCGTAAACACAGTTTCTCCTCCAACAATATTTTGGTTGCTTACCCAAAATTTGGTAAAAGTTACTTTCCCCGAAATAGGCGAAATCAGAACATAATTTATTTCCCAAGAATGTATCTCTGCTGTAAGTTGATTAATATTATTCAGCAATTGACTGGTGAAATAATTTTTCTTCTCGGTGTACTGCTGTTCAAGGTCATAAAGCGATTCTTCAGCTTGTTTGATTTGCATTTGCATGGCACTGACCGATGTGCGTGTATTCTCGTAGGCTATGCTGGATTGCAAGTATTGGTTTTGCGCAGTTTCAAATTCAAACAAAGAGGCCGCCAATATAGAATCCCGTTCAAATTGTTTTTTAGATATAACCAACTGCTTTTCGGCCAAGCTACTTTGATATACCTGCATATCATATTGTTTTCGATATTGTAATATACGCTCCTCTGTCATCTTTATTTTTGACGGATAATAATCTATCCGGTTAAATTCCGTAAAATCGTACAGATTGGAAAAAAACACCGAATAAACAGATTGCACAGTCCCCAGTTTCAAATCTTTTCGTGGCAACTCGGCAATTCTATCTACGTTTACGGTATCTATAAAATTTTTCAGATAAAGAATATCGTTGGTATTTACAGGATTTTCGATAATAGCCAACCATTCGTTGGCCTCTACCGTTTGGTTGTCGTCCACTAAAAGTTCGGCTAACTTACCCGAAGTTTTGGCCACTATCCCTGCCGGAGGCGTTGTTCCGGTCAGCGTTATTTCCGCTGCTATCGTATCCGGATATTTAAATATCGCACTGCCTATCATAATAACCAATACCGCCAAACCCAATACGGTAACTCCCCACCGAAGTACCCAGTGAAGCACCGCTCCAAGCACTTCCTGCAATTCTTCACTACGCAGTTCTATTTTATCTTCTTCATTCGTCATATCACGTTCCCAATTCAAGTTGATTTTTAACAAGCGTATAATAGGCGCCTTTTTGCAAAGTCAAGGCCTGATGTGTGCCTTGCTCAATAATGCGTCCATGTTCAAGAACAATGATATTATCCGCATTCTGCACGGTACTCAATCGGTGTGCCACTATAACAACGGTCTTACCCTCATAAAATGCGTTTAAGTTTTCCATGATAACTTTTTCGTTGTTCGCATCAAGAGCATTGGTTGCTTCATCGAAAAATAGAAATTCAGGATTTTTATAGACCGCACGAGCGATCAAAAGACGTTGCCGTTGCCCCTGACTTATCCCATTGCCTTCCATGCCTATTTTGGTGTTATATTTTAACGGTAACGATTCTATAAAATCCTTGATATTAGCTATCGTTACAGCATGGAGTAAACGTTTCTTATCTACCGTTTCCTCGCCTACGGCAATGTTGTTTGCAATAGTATCCGAAAATATAAAGCCGTCTTGCATAACAGCCCCGCAAGATTGTCGCCAAAGGTGCGGATTTATATCGCCAAGCAGCGTATCGCCAATTTTCATACTGCCCTTTATCGGCTCATAAAACCCAAGCAATAATTTGACAAGCGTTGTTTTACCGCTACCGCTCGCGCCAACGATAGCCGTTACTTTCCCTCGTGGAATTTGTACATTGAGATCATTTAGCACATAATCCCACTCCGCACCGTCATAATTGAAACTCAAATTTTCTATAAGAACAGACTTCCCTTCGGGAATAACATCCACCTTATTTTCGATAGTCTGTTCTTCATCGTCTTTATTGTGGATTTCATTCAACCGTTCAAGGCTAATTTTCGCATCTTGGAAAGATTGAGCAAAACCGATAACCTGCCCGATTGGGCCGGACATCTGGCCGATAATATAGCTAACCGACATCATCATACCCAAAGTCATGTTGCCGTCAAGTACGGCTTTGGCGGCCAAAAAAGAAATAATTAGCGAGGTGCCTTGACTGAAAAATGTTGAGCCAAGTTCTTGATATTGGCCCAACGCCGTTCCTTTTATGCTTAACTTAAACAGTTTGATTTGTATCTTTTCCCATATCCACCGTTTCTGCTTTTCAGAATTATTGAGTTTGATTTCCTGCATGCCCGTAATCAATTGAACCAAGTTACTTTGGTTTACAGAAGACTGCGTAAATCGGGCATAGTCAAGCTTACGGCGCCATTTCATAAAGGCGAGGATCCAGGCGATATACAAACTGTTTCCAAGAACAAATATGCCGAGAATAGCCAAATTATAATACGCCAATATAAACGCAAATATAAAAAAATTGAAAAACGAAAAAACAGTCGTAAGCGTAGTTACGGATAAAAAGGATTGTATCCGGCTATGGTCGCCTATACGCTGCATAATATCCCCGATATTCTTGGCATCGAAAAAACGTAACGGCAATTTCATTAGTTTTGCTAAAAAATCGGAGATTAACGAAATACTAATCCGTGTGTTGGTATGCAAGGTAATCCAACTCCGAATAAACCCTATCGCCATTTGGGTCAGCGTTAAAACTAATTGAGCTATAAAGATAAGGGTTATAAGCCCCAAATTATGATTTCCTATCCCTTGGTCTACAATCGCCTGAGTTAAAAACGGAAAAATCAAAGCCAACACACTGCCCACAAGCATGGATAATATCAATTGACTGTATTGACTTTTGTACGGTTTTAAATAGTGAAGATAATACAGCAAATTTTTCTTCCCGTTTTGCTCATCATCATCCGCCGTGTAAAATTCAGGCGTTGGCGCAAGGATAAGCACAACGCCTGTCTCTTTACCCGCATCTACCGTACTTATCCAACATCTGCAAAATTCCTCTTTATTCAACGAATATTTACGCCCCGCCGGGTCGGCTATTTTCAAAATATAGTCATATCCCGCTGCCGAACGTTTCTTCCTCTTTTTCATACCGTAACAAACCACAAAATGGTTTTGATTCCAATGCAAGATACAAGGCAGCTGAGCGCCTTCCGCCAATTGTTCAAAACTGATACGGGTCATTACCGTACGAAATCCGATGCTTTCTGCAGCATCGCTCACGCCAAGCAACGAAACGCCCTCGCGGGTAATATAACTTTTCTCTCGCAACGTTTGCTGCGTGTAATTCCGACCGTAATACTTGGCAATCATAGCCAAACATGTAGGCCCGCAATCCATCGAATCCAACTGGGTATGTAGAGGAAAGGATTTTTTCATTTGATTAATATTATCTCTCTTTACATGAAATTTTTTCTATTTCAAATATTTTTGTACAACTTCCGCCAACTCTTTTCCTGCACTCGGTCTTGGTAAATTGATATTTAGTAATTCGCCATTTGGAGATATAAGAATGTATCGTGGAATTGTAATGGGTTGCGATTGAAAAACCGTTTCTTTTATATCGCCAATTAGCTCTTTTTGCGCACGGATATTATATCCATACAACCCAAGTTTTTCTACTGTATTTTTCCATAAATCAACTCTATCGTCTTCATCAATCGAAATGTACACACATGCTAAATTATCGTAGGATTCCAATATGTCTCTTACTTTGTCCTTGTAAGCAAATTCTTGACGACAAGGGAAACACCAAGTCGCCCAAAAATCGACCAATAAATATCGATCTTTTAGCTCCGGTAAATTTGCAAATTCGGATAATGCATTTATCGGTTGTGAAATAAAGTAAATAGAATCTCTTTGTTGAACATTACTTTGAGATGTTGTAATTTCAAAATTTTTAGCGAGAATAGCGACGTATTCACTTTCGGGATAGTGCTGTTTAAGATATTCATATAGTTTATACAAATCAATTTTATATGGAAATAATGATCCATCCGGATTATATTTAAGTTCAATAAAAAGTGATCGCCCTAACAGCGGTAATCGAATATAATCGGGGGCTAATAAATAAGAAACGTATGGCCCAAAAACATTATCATCATAGCCTTGTAGCAAGTTTTGTTTCTCTTCATCGCTCTTTTTATCCCAAAGAGATTTGTAGTAATTACCGAGTATAAGTTTGTCAAAAGGCAGTTTGAGAATATTAGGACTTTGAAAATCTATTTTCAAAAATATGTTCTCAGCTTCGTTTCTGGCCATTGCATTTTCTTGTTCGCTGAGAGCTCTGTTAGCAAATAAATTTGCCAAAGCTCTATTAATTTCAGAATACAAACATATCGAAATCTCCTCTCTCAATAAAGAAATCAGTTGTGTCGACACTTCGGGATTTTGTTGAAGTAGTGCCAATGAATCGTTGACATCCTTTAATAAAGCCTTTTCTAAATCTATTACCATTTTCCCAAAGTCATTGCTTCGCATAGCGCTATCCTCAATACGACTTCTGTACGTCTTCATTCCGTTAAATCCAAATTGACGATCGTAGTATGTATGCGCAACAGCGTTGTTCCCGATTATTTCGATTATGTCTTTGTTGATGTAGTTAACGGTGATACGGTCGCCCGGAAACAAAAAAAGATTTACTCTGCTGGTTTTCATATCTACACGAATAGCTAAAAAATCATTTATTTCAAATTCACGTGTCGTCGGTATGTCCGAGTCTAATTCAAATTTTTCCGACACCATGTCATATTGATACACCCCATCAATGGACTTGTATAGTTTTATCGATATAGATGTTGTTGATGTAAAAGTAACTATAGCATCGTTTTGGGCATAACTCCCTATAGTGTAAACGACACAAATAATCAGAAATAGGATTTGTTTCATTTTTTATGTTTTTAATGGATTAATAGTAGGAAATTTAGCAAAAAGGAGTTGTGGCAATTAGCCACAACTCCATAAAAAAGTTTATACCGGCAGGCAGGTTGCCGACTCAGCGCATATACTGTTGGCTATCTGCGCAAGTTCTGGTATTCCCGTAGTGCAAGTAGAAAAACTGGTTGAACCGCACGAACAAGTAAACCTTTTGCAGCCATCCTCTAAGGCGCCGCCACGAATTTTTTTGGCTTCTCCTCTCGTTAAGAGAGTACCAAACTGTTTAAACTTGTTTTCCATAATTAAATTGATTTTGGAAATTAATAATTTGTCCTGCTATTCACCCAAGCAGAACGACAGGGTTTTTCATTAGTCCTCTAAAAAATACTTCAAATCATCAACCCAATAAGCAAAAGGAAGTTGATGCCCGTTAACAAAAATAGTGGGGGTATACTCTATTTTAGTTTCATCACACCACGTATTCATCGCCTCAATTTTTGAGCGCTGTCTATCCAAATCTTCTTGACTTACCGGATATTTAGCAGCAAATTCCTCATAATTCTTTTCCTTGGCCTCATACCAATCCGTCAACGCCTTTTGCGTCAAATGCTCATCGCCTCGTTCGGCAATGGCCAATAAATGCTTGGCCGGTACTGCACGAAAATCTTTTTCCTCATTGGTAGCCGTGAAAATAACTTGCACCCGCACCTGATTAGTTTCCATCAACTCATCAAGAAGTTTATGAGCTTGAGCACATGGCCCGCAATACGGATTACAAACTTTGATGATATGCATCTTCGCCTGCGGATTGCCCAGTGTGATACCCAATCCCGTTGTATCAACTGTAATCTGTTTTTGTTTCTGCAATAACGTTTCAAAAATTTCAGAATTGTATTTAATGCGCTGCAATTGCCTAAAATCCCGTTTGCCTTGCTGCGCAGCCAATAAATGAGGTTTAACAATATACCAAACAGCTACAGGCAAAACGAAAGCCGGAACTAACGGAATCAGAAAACTCGGAATTAATAAAGCAAAAAAATCAGGTATAAACTGCAAGGTTTCTAAACGCCCGCTCAACAACGAAACCAAAAATTCCGCAACCAACAAAACCTGAACACTCAAACACAACATACACCATTGTTTGCTCACTCGCCATTGATAGAATATCGAAAAAATGGTATAAGGCAAGGCCAAAATATTCATACAAACCAAAATCGTCAATACCGGCAACGCTTGGCTTCCCGAAAACAACAACGCCAAAAAACCACCTGCAAAATAGAAAAATCCAACCTCACTCCAACTCAGCCAACTAAAAACCTGCGAGGCCTTTGAACTCAAAACCGCATCACAATTCACTTTCTTACCACCCGAACAAATACGCTGCAAAAGCGGATTGCTTTTATCCACTTCGTGCCACAGCAACAGCACAGCCACCACCACGCCCACCGATTTCAAAACAATAGACAACGAAAATCCCCATGTGTTATACATAGGAAGTTCCAGCAGAGCATTATACGTAACAGCCAAAATACCCAACAGAAAAGGAAACAGCAACAATCCCCACGAAAAAAGCGTTGCCCCCCATTCTTTCCGAAGATTGAGGCGGTAATCCTTTTCACCGGAATGCTCATTTTTTTCAATCAACAATAAAACACCCGACCATGATTTTA
>JAITVC010000009.1 GCA_031286005.1 Bacteroidales bacterium | reverse complement strand
CAATAAAGTTACAACAACCGCAATATTCAGCATCTGCATCACATTACTGTTGAGTTGGGTTAATTTCGGGAGTTCGTTAGCCCAATCAAACGGATAAGGTGCAAACCAAAAAGAGATGTGAAACAATCCCCAAAGCAAAGAGACAATGCCTCCGGTAATGACTAACATTTTTCTGAATTTTTCCATGATGTTCAGTTTTTTTGCAAAGGTACGAATTTTATTTGATTTGAACAAATTTTCTATACTCCCCATCTCTAATCTTCTCAAATCCGTTGCTCAGCAGGGTTTTTATCGAAATCGTGTTTTCTTCGGAAGGGTCTGCAGCTATTTCTTTTCCGCCGATTTTAATAATTTCTTCTTCCAATAATTGAACGATTATTTTGCCGACTCCTCGATTTAAATATTCTTCCTCTCCTACAAGATAGCCGATTTCGAACGTATGATTTTTTCCTACAACATCGCCATACAATCCCTTAAAATCGTGCCCCTCCTCCTCCAAATCTTTCAAGAAAAAACAGTCGGCATATAATCCATATCCTATTTTTTTACCGTTATAGTATGCGACAAAATGTTTTAAGAAATTATAGTTTCCGTTTCTTTCGTTTATTTCATTTAACCAATCTGCTTTATTTGTGGCTCCATCGGGGCAGAGCCATTTATAAATATAGTCTTTATCCAACCATTTTTCAAACAACGATACGTCTTCGTCTTCGAGCGGTTTTAGTGCAATCTGTTCTTGTTTTATTGCAATTTTAGGATAATTTATTTTCAGATAAACCATATCTTTCAACGGTTTCCCGTCTTCTATCATTTCGTGGTCGTAGTTGTCGATAAAGAAGTTCTCAATCTTATGCGAATAAACAAACCCAAACTGTTGATAATAGGTTAAAATTCTATCCACATCGCCGGTTCCTACCAATAAAACATGACATTTGTTTTTGCAATAATCGATGATGTATTTCATCATTGCACTGCCATAACCTTTGCCTTGACAGGCTTCGTAAGTCGCCATGTTTTTAATTTCGCAGGTATTTTCGTCTTCTTTGGTAACTACTGCAACGGTTTTCAAATCGTCGTCATACAACGCAAACAGTTCGCCTCGGTCGAGATATTTCCAAATCATCTCTTCCGATTCATCACCCAAAAGCAATAAATCCATGAATTGGTCTTTGTTGGCGGTTATCTTTTTTATTTGCATATTAATGCTTGAAAATAATCAAATATTTTATGCTTTACCTCATCCATGTCCATGTTTTTTTGCAATTCTTTGGATAGGGATGTTACGCCTTTGTCCAAAAATCCGCACGGGTTGATATACGAAAAATAAGATAAATCCGTATTCACATTCAACGCGAAGCCGTGCATGGTAACATGCCGACTGGCTCGAACGCCGACAGCACAAATCTTTCGAGGATTTTTGCCGTCTACGTCTAACCAAACGCCCGTTGCGCCGCTCATACGGGATGCGTTGATTTGGTAATCGGACAGGGTACGAATGATGGCTTCTTCAATCTGATAAACGTACTCTTTTAACGATAAATTGAGTTGTTCCAAATCCAAAATGGGATAACCTACAATTTGTCCGGGCCCGTGGTAGGTAATATCCCCACCACGTTCGATGTGATAATACGAAGCATGGATTTTCTTTAGAAACTCATCGTTTACCAACAGATTGTTTGCTTTCCCGTTTTTCCCAAGTGTGTACACGTGCGGATGTTCGCACACGATAAATCGTTGAGGAGTACATTCATCCGGCAGATTGTTTGCCGATGTTTTTTGTTCGATTAATTCATTAAACCAAACTTTTTGTTTAGCCCACGCATCTTGATAGTCAATCAATCCCCAATCTATGTATTGCAATTTTTGAATCATATCATCCGTTATTTTTGAATCTCTGACGAAATAAAACTGCGTTCGGCCATAAACGACGAACGCACCAACGGCGCACTTTCCACACTGCCAAATCCCATGCTTAATCCGAGTTCTCGGTAGGCTTCAAATTGTTCGGGAGTAACGTACTCGCTCACAGGCAGGTTGTTTTTCGTGGGCTGTAAATATTGGCCAATGGTAATCATTTGACAACCTACGTTTCTCAAATCGGCCAAAACTTCTTCCACTTCTGCTGCCGTTTCGCCAAGCCCTACCATAATGCCGGATTTTGTGATGAGGCCTTGCTTGTGCGCTTTTCGCAAAACATCCAAACTCACCTCATATTTGGCACGACTTCTAACTTGGGGCGACAAGCGTTTTACGGTTTCCATATTATGCCCGAAAATATCGGGTTTGGCATCGAAAACAACCTGTAAGTACTCGTCGATATTATCAAAATCCGGGACTAACACTTCGATGAGAATCTTTGGATTTTTCTCTCGGATGGCAGCGATGGTTTTAGCCCAAAAATCAGCGCCTTTGTCGGGCAAGTCGTCTCTATCCACAGAGGTTATCACGCAATGTTTCAAGTGCATGAGGTGGATACTTTCCGCTACTTTTTGCGGCTCATCCATATCGGGCGCAAGGGGTTTGCCGGTTTGCGTGGCGCAGAACTTGCACGAGCGGGTGCAAATATCGCCCAAAATCATGAAGGTTGCCGTTCCCAAATTCCAGCAAGTGCCTATATTGGGGCATTTTCCACTGCTGCAAATGGTGTGCAGATGGTTGGATTCTACTATTTTTTTGATTTTCGGATAATCTCCGCCGGTCTCTAATTTGATTTTAAGCCAATCAGGTTTACGTTCATTCATTGTTAAAAAATTATAGTGCAAAGATACGAAAAAATAGTGATTAGTTATTAGTGAAAAGTGATTAGTGGGCAAATAAAAGATTTGCACAGTTGGAAAAGTTTTAGTATCTTTGCAGCCCCAAATGCGTAGCTTTAAGCTGAACTCAACGCCGTGATGCAACGGTATGAAAACATCCTCGCCATGCAGAAAGGACGGAATGCGAAAGAGGAGGAAACGAAAACGGAATAATTATCATTGTAGGGGTCGAATATTTTCGACCCCTACAACATTAAAATATGTACATATCAATTCTTTTTTGTATCTTTGTACGCTATTAAGTTAAAAATCCAATGACTCTCGAAAAAGAAGTTGACCTATTCATTCCGTGCTGTATCGACCGTTTGTCGCCACAAACCGCATTCAATTTGTTGAAGATTTTTCAAAAATTAGATGTGAAATTTCATTATAACTACAATCAGACCTGCTGTGGCCAAACGGCTTTCAAAAATGGCTTTTGGGATGAGGCCAAAGAAATCGGCGAGAAATTTATTCGCGATTTCAGCAACCATCGCTATGTAGTTTGTCCATCGGCGTCGTGTGTAAGTTATGTCAAAAATTATTACAGCAAGCTCTTTTATAACACCGGTCTGCACTTAGAAAACAACGAACTGCACGATAATATATTTGAACTTACGGATTTTTTGGTAAACATGATGCGCATTACCGATATTGGCGCAACATTTAATCATACCGTTACCTATCACGATTCGTGTAGCGCTTTGCGCGAATACGGCATCAAAGAAGAGCCACGTTTATTGCTTCAAAATGTGAAAGGGTTGAGTTTAGTCGAAATGAATAAAACGGAGGAATGCTGCGGATTTGGAGGTCTGTTTGCCATGACTTTTGAGCCAATTTCCGTAGCGATGACACAAGAAAAAATCAACAATGCCTTAGCCACCGGTGCGGAATATATCGTTTCTACCGATATGACTTGCTTAGCCAATATGGACGCCTATATTCAAAAACAAAAACTTCCGATAAAATGCATCCACATTGTGGATGTTTTGGCTTCGGGATTAGATTTAAATTAAAACTTATGAAACAACGCATTTTCTTTAAAATTATCATCAATACGCTTTCTATTTTCATCGTTGCCTGGCTGCTTTCGGGCATTCGTTTGGACAACACTGTTTCCGCTATAGTAGTTGCTATCGTGTTGGCTTTGCTCAATACATTTTTGCGACCGGTCTTGATTTTGCTGACCATTCCACTCACAGCTTTAACGATGGGGTTGTTTGTTTTGTTTATCAATGCCTGCATGGTACTGCTGGCCGGAAGCATTGTGCCGGGTTTTGAAGTGGCATCATTTGGAGCCG
>JAITVC010000271.1 GCA_031286005.1 Bacteroidales bacterium | reverse complement strand
ACCGACAAGGCGTATATGGCTCTTCGCAACCGCATCAATGCCGGTATCACGTTCAATGGCGAGGCCAAATACCGAGATTTTGTGCTTAATCTCAATGCGCATATCGACCGTTATAACAGTGCTTTAGCCCGCCGAAGAAGCAGTGGCACGAAAGAGGAAACGGAAGAAATGGCGGAAGAATAAATTTGTGGGGGCAGACTTTTCTGTTAAGCCGAGATTCCTATCTCGGCTTTTTTATTTTGAAAGGTTTTTGATAGCAGGGGGATGTCTCGACTTCGCTCGACATGACGGTGCTGTGTTTTCGGAGGGTGGATTTGTTAAAAAGTGTATTTCTTGGTTATATCAAATCTATCGAATAATGCAATCCGCAATTCTGGCGGCGTTCTTGGGCAGATTTGATGATGACGTAGCTGACTTCGATGATGTTTCGCAGTTCGCAAATGGGAACGGTAAGAACGGATTTGTCGTAAAGCGCTTCGGTCTCTTTGTAGATGAGTTTTAACCGTTCAAAGGCGCGTTGCAAGCGCAAGTCCGAACGGACAATACCAACGTAATTCGACATCAATGCCTCCACTTCTTTCAAACTTTGTGTGATGAGAATCATTTCTTCGTTGAGCACCATGCCTTCGGCGTTCCATTCGGGAATGTGTTTGTTGAACGAAATTTGCTTGATTTGCTCGATGGCGTGCATGGCGGAACGGTGCGAAAACACGACGGCTTCGAGCAGGGAGTTGGATGCTAACCGATTTGCGCCGTGTAAGCCTGTGCAGGCGCATTCGCCCGAAGCGTAAAGATTTTGTATGGAACTTTGGCCATGCTCGTTTACGGCAATACCGCCACAACTGTAATGCGCAGCAGGCACAACGGGAATTAAATCTTTGTGCATATCAATGCCGATGCTCAAACATTTGGCGTAAATCGTTGGAAAATGGCTGATGAGTGCGTTTTTATTCAGATGCCGGCAATCCAAAAACACATGATCATCGCCGGAGAGTTTCATTTCGCTGTCAATGGCTCTGGCCACAATATCGCGCGGAGCAAGCTCTTTGCGCTCATCGTATTTCGACATAAATTCTTCGCCTTTGAGATTTTTCAAAATGCCGCCAAATCCACGTACAGCCTCAGAAACCAAGAACGATGGTTTCTCTCCGGGATTGTATAAGGATGTGGGATGAAATTGAAAAAACTCCATATTATTCACTTTTCCTTTGGCACGAAATACCATCGCCACACCATCGCCTGTGGACACAATCGGGTTAGTGGTTGTGCTATAAACATGCCCTGCGCCACCGGTGGCAATCATCGTGATTTTGGCCAAATAGGTGTCAATTTCATGGGTTTCGGTGTTCAAAGCGTAAGCGCCGTAGCAGCAAATATCAGGCCTTCGGCGTGTTACTTCCTCGCCCAAATGGTGCTGTGTAATAATATCAACCGTAAATTGGTTTTCTAAGATTTCGATATTCGGATGATTCTTGGCTTTGGCAATCAAAGCACGTTCGATTTCATCGCCGGTTTGATCTTTAAAATGCAAGATGCGATGCTCGGAATGTCCGCCCTCACGTGCCAAATCGAAACTTCCGCTACGTGTTTTATCGAAACGAGTTCCCCAAGCGATGAGTTCTTCAATGCGTTCGGTAGATTCGGAAACGGTTAAACGCACAATATGCTCGTCGCAAAATCCATCTCCGGCAATAAGCGTATCGTGAATATGTTTCTCATAGGTGTCGGGCGACACCATCACGGCTGCAATTCCGCCTTGAGCGTGTTTGGTGGAATTTTCCTCAACATTCGCTTTGGTCAGCACACAAACCTTTCCGAAATCCGCCACTTTCAAAGCGAAACTCAATCCGGCGATGCCTGACCCAACTACTAAAAAATCGGTGTGCTTAACCATATCTACTCACAAAGTTACGAAATTTATTTTGATTTTGGTTAAAAAATTATTATCTTTGTATAAAATTTATCACATCATCATGGAACACCCAGTTATCATTTTTTCAGGCCGAGCTTCGCATTATTTAGCAGAGAAAGTAGCAGAGGCCTATGGTCAAGAACTTGGAAAATCGGAAGTATTAGAATTTTCCGATGGCGAAATTCAACCTGCATTAATGCAGAATGTTCGAGGAGCAGATGTGTTTTTAATCCAATCGACCTTTGCCCCGTCGGAAAATATTTTGGAGTTGTTGTTGATGATTGATGCCGCCAAACGTGCATCGGCACGGCGCATTATTGCAGTGATACCTTATTTTGGTTATGCACGTCAAGACCGAAAAGACCGTCCGCGCGTGTCGATTGGTTCAAAATTGATGGCTGATTTACTTGTTGCAGCAGGTATTTCGCGTGTGGTAACGGTGGATTTGCACGCCGATCAGATTCAAGGGTTTTTCAATATTCCGGTTGACCACGTGTTTGCATCACAAATCTTTTTGTCGCATATTCGGGCTAACTTTGATACAAACAATATTATTTTTGCTTCGCCTGATGCTGGCGGTACACGCCGTGCAAACACCTATGCGAAAGCACTCGGAACAGGTTTTGTGATTTGCTACAAACAACGCAATAAACCCAATGAAATCGGCAGTATTCAATTGATTGGCGATGTTGTTGGAAAAGATGTGATTTTGCTTGATGATATTATTGATACCGGAAACACGATTTGCACAGCAGCGAGAATTATCAAAGAAAGCGGCGCAAAAAGTGTTCGTGCAATGATTACACACCCTTTATTGACGGGCAATGCCTATCAAAATATTCAAAATTCGGAATTAGAAGAATTGATTGTTTCGGACACTATTCCTTTGAAAAAACAAAGTGATAGAATCACGGTTTTAAGTACGGCGAAAACTTTAGCAGAGGTCATTAAGCGTGTTGAACGCAACGAAAGTATCTCAGATCTATACAACTTGTAAGCACCAACAGCTGGCCTTAAAGCATGGCCAATAATTCATCTGCAATTCGACGATCGTTAGCAAGGCGTGGCACTTTGTGTTGTCCACCGAGTCTGTGATTGCATTTAAGCCAGTTATAAAATGTCTTTTCGGGAACGGAAATGATTTCGGGTTGTTTCAACATCAAATCGTGATAACGTTTAGCTTCATAATCGCTGTTTTGCGCTTTAAGTGCGTTGTCTAACATTTCCGAAAAATACGCTATATCCTGTGGTGGTTTGGAAAATTCGATGAACCATTGATGGCGGGCATTCTGACCTTCTTCCAAATAAATGGGAGCGGCTGTAAAATCCACTATTTCGGCATGGGTTTTTTCGCACGCAATAGCCAAAGCCTTGATGGCATTGTCTTCAATCAATTCCTCGCCAAATGCGTTGATAAACGTTTTAGTGCGTCCGCTGATTTTAATGCGGAATGGGGAAAGACTTGTGAATTGCACGGTGTCGCCGATGATATAGCGCCACAATCCGGCGTTTGTAGTGATGACAATAGCATAATTTTTATGCAGTTCGACTTGGTCCAACGTCAATGCTTTGGGGTGTTCGTCTTGGATGTTTTCGAGCGGAATAAATTCGTAAAAAATACCGTAATCGAGCATTAACAGCATATCATTTCCACTGACTGTATCTTGAATTCCGAAAAAGCCCTC
>JAITVC010000189.1 GCA_031286005.1 Bacteroidales bacterium | reverse complement strand
GGGGATTCCTCGACTGCGCTCGGAATGACGAACGAGTGTTTAATAGTCCCCCAAAGTTTCTTTGAGTTGAGAAAGTGCGCTTTTGGTTTGTTCCTCATTAGTTACGGCGCCGTGAAATTTATTGTTATTCGTCATAAAATCCACACCATGTCCCATCTCGGTTTTCATCACGATGAACACCGGCTTACCGTTGGCTAATTTTTGCTTGGCCTCGTCAAGCGTTGCGAGAATAGCCTCAATGTTATGCCCATCCATCTCCAGCACCTGCCAACCAAAAGCCTTGAATTTAGTGCTCAAATCCCCCAAATCACAAACCTTTTGAGTGCTTCCGTCAATTTGCAAGCGGTTGAAATCCACAACAGCAATCAAGTTGTCCACATTTTTAGCAGGCGCAAACATAATCGCTTCCCAATTTTGGCCTTCCTGCAATTCGCCATCGCCGCAAAGGCAATATACAAGCGATGGGTCGCCGTCAAGTTTTTTAGTAAGCGCAGCGCCGATGGCTGCTGAAAGACCTTGTCCCAACGAGCCTGAAGCCATACGGATGCCCGGCAAACCGTGCGTAATACTCGGATGCCCTTGCAAGCGTGAATCCAATCTTCGGAACGTGCCTAATTCGTTTATCGGGAAATAGCCTCTGCGTGCCAAAACACTGTAAAGCAGCGGCGAAATATGTCCATTCGAAAGGAAAAACAGAGGTTCACCCTCGCCGCTCATCTTGAAGCGGGCGGGATTAACCTGCATGACGTTGAAATACAATGTTGTTAAAAAATCGGCACAGCCCAACGAGCCTCCCGGATGTCCGGATTTTGCTTGCGCCGTCATGCGGATAATGTCTCTACGCACTTGGCTTGCAATATCCTGCAATTCAGAAATAGATTTCATAGATTTAAATATATTATTTTGCAAAGATACAAAAAATAATTAAAAATTAGCAATTAAAAATGAAAAGCCCTCACTTTGGGGTTAGAATTAAAACTACAAAAACGGCGCAACTATGAGGAGCTGTAACTTTACTTTTTCCGAAGAAATTTGTAGCGAGGACACATCGAAGACACATCGAACCTACCCACCAAGAAAAACGGTGCTAAAAGAAGCACCGTTTTTTTTGTATTATTCTTCGGGGTATGGATTTGCAGATTTACAATTTTTTTTGTATCTTTGCAAGGCTTTGAGATATTTTTTAAATTAAAACCTGTAACTATGAACAGAATTATTACACTTTTGATTGGTGGCCTATGTTTGGGTTTCAACGGTTTTTCGCAAATCACGTTGACTTACGACAAACATGCGCTTAAAGCAGGCGATATTCAAATTATGCTGAAAGCCGAATTTGTGGATGCGGGGCCAAGCGGTATTAAACAAGTTTGGAACTTTTCCGATTTGAAAATCTACGGCAAAGAGGAAAATTTCATGATTGATGCCACTCAAGTGCCTAAATACGGCGTCTTACCGTCTGCAAACGTGGCCTTATCCACCGGTAGTGATTTCCACGGCATGTATAGAATCACGCCAACCGAGAACGACTATGTGGGCTACTTCGGCAAGGATTATCATGTAATTTTTTCACAACCGCATCGCCGAATGATTTATCCGTTTACATACGGAAACCTGTATATGTCAAATTTTTCGGGATACGGCATCTACCCTGAAGATGCTTCGACCGATATTTCCGGCGATTTCAGTTTTGAGGCCGATGCGTATGGGTCGCTTATTCTTCCCAACGATGTTCTGAACAATGTTCTTCGTGTTAAAACAACTTATTCCAAATACGAATTTGCACGATGCTTTTTCTCAGAAACGCATCAAACAAAGTACTTATATTACACCGACCAACAACGTTATCCGGTGTTTGCCACATTAGAAACGATGTGGGTGAATTTCAAAGGCGATACCACTTGGCACCGCTCATCTGCCGTAAATCAAAAGGTCTACAATACGCCTTCTGTTAGCGAATCTGCCCCTTCGCCTGCTGTGTTTGCCGAGCGTAAGGAGTATGTGCATTCGGTTTTCCCCAATCCGTTTAAGAATGAATTTCGAGTGAACTTTGTGCTGGATGAAACGACCCATGTTGCTGTGGAATTGTATACTATGGACGGTGTGAAAGTTAGCGATATTTGCACTAAACGCCAATTAAATCAAGGTCAGCATGAATTTGATTACAACGCTCAGGCTTTACCGTCTTCAACTTATTTTGTAAAATTTATATTTAATGACCATGCTTTTGTTAAGCAATTAGTCAAACTCAAATAATGGCTCAGAAACCGTCTATACCAAAAGGAACCCGCGATTTCGTTCCACAAGAAATGATGAAACGAAATTATATTTTTGAAACAATTCGACATATTTTTGAGCAATATGCTTATCTGCCCATAGAAACACCGGCGATGGAAAATTTGTCTACTTTACTGGGTAAATACGGCGAGGAAGGCGATAAACTGTTGTTCAAGGTTTTAAATTCGGGTAACTTTTCAGATGGTGTAGACCTTTCTCTTGACCCAAAGAAATTAAGTACCTTAATTTGTGAAAAGGGGTTGCGTTATGATTTAACCGTGCCATTCGCACGATTTGTGGTGCAACATCAAAATGAGCTGACTTTTCCATTCAAACGCTACCAAATACAGCCTGTTTGGCGTGCCGATCGACCACAGAAAGGACGTTACCGTGAATTTTTCCAGTGCGATGTAGATGTGATTGGAAGTCCATCACTACTGAACGAAGTGGAGCTATTGAGCATTATCGACACGGTTTACAAGCAACTTGACATTCGAGTTGTAACCAAAATTAACAACCGGAAAATCTTGGCGGGCATTGCCGAAGTTATAGGTGCTCCTGATAAAATTATTGATATTACGGTGGCTATTGACAAATTGGATAAGATTGGATTAGAGAAAGTAAACGAAGAGTTGGCTACAAAGATTTCAGCAGAAGCCATTGCCAAATTACAACCGATTTTATTGATGAAAGGCAGCTTTGGGGAAAAGATTGAAACTTTGAAAAACACGCTGTTCCAATCGGAAGTCGGTTTGAAAGGTCTTTCCGAAATCATGGAATTATTTGACTATATCCATGATGCAAACATTGAAATGCCTTGCGAATTAGACCTCACCTTAGCACGGGGATTGAATTATTATACCGGTGCAATCTTTGAAGTAAAGGCATTGGATACGGCTATGGGCAGCATTTGCGGCGGTGGGCGTTACGACGATTTGACCGGCATTTTCGGATTGAAAAACATGTCGGGTGTTGGCGTTTCATTCGGTGCAGACCGAGTTTACGATGTGATGAGCGAACTCAACTTGTTTCCAAAAGATTCAACCATTGGCTCGCAAGTTTTATTTGTCAATTTCGGACAGGTTGAAGCTCGCTTTATCCTTCCTGTTTTGAAGCTTCTGCGAGAAAAGAATATTGCTTGCGAATTGTATCCCGATACGGCCAAAATGCAAAGGCAATTCACTTACGCTAACGATAAGCAGATTCCATACGTGGCCATCATCGGCGAAAATGAGATGAAAACTAACTCAATTACTGTTAAAACCATGCAAAGCGGTCTTCAAGAGACTCTTTCTATAAATCAATTTTTAGACTTTTTATTATCCAAATGAAAACATTCGAAATTCTTTCCAAATCTCTAACTGTCGAACTTATCGATGAAATTATTTCCGAGAACATGCAATTGGCTCTGTCGGAGACCGCCATACTTAACATTGAGCGTTGCCGCCATTATCTTGACGAAAAAATGATCAATCAAACCGAGCCGATATACGGTATAACCACCGGATTTGGTTCGCTTTGCAATCATACGATTTCCGTTGAAGAATTAGCCCAATTGCAACACAATTTGGTGGTTTCTCATGCCTGCGGAACAGGTTATGAAGTGCCACTACCGGTTGTAAAAATTATGCTTTTACTGAAAATACAATCGTTGTCGTATGGGCATTCCGGCGTGCAATTGGAAACTGTTGAGCGTTTAATGGGAATGTTTAACAACAAGGTTTTGCCGGTGGTTTATCAACAAGGTTCTTTAGGAGCATCGGGCGATTTGGCGCCTTTGGCTCATCTCTGTTTGCCTTTGCTCGGACTTGGAGAGGTATACTACAACGATGCCCGTTTTGATGCTAAAGAAATTGCTGACCGATTTGGCTGGAAACCCATCGAGTTGCAAAGTAAGGAAGGTTTGGCACTTTTGAACGGCACACAATTTATGAGCGCTTATGCTGTTTATGCTCTCATTCAAAGTTTGCGCTTATCCCAACAAGCAGATTTCATTGGTGCACTTTCGTTGGATGCTTTTGATGGCCGTATTAGCCCGTTTCACGAACTCATACAGACCATTCGGCACCATCAAGGACAAATTCAAACTGCGGCCAATATTCGCACGATTTTAGACGGAAGTGAATTGATTAATCGCCACAAAGAACATGTGCAGGATCCGTATTCATTTCGCTGTATGCCGCAAGTGCACGGCGCTTCAAAAGATGCCATCAACTACGTGCTTGGCGTTGTTACGAATGAAATCAATGCCGTAACGGATAATCCGACCATCTTTGTAGAAGAAGATTTGGTTATTTCCGCAGGGAACTTTCATGGCCAACCGTTGGCTTTAGCCATGGATTTCTTAGCTATCGCAATGGCTGAATTGGCGAGTATTTCCGAACGTAGGACGTATCAATTGATTGGCGGGAAACGAGATCTGCCAAACTTTTTAGTGGCTAAACCCGGCTTAAACAGCGGATTTATGATTCCGCAATACACGGCGGCCTCTATTGTGAGCCAAAACAAACAACTCTGTATGCCCGCTTCGGTAGATTCCATTGAATCATCACAAGGGCAGGAAGACCATGTGAGTATGGGCGCAAATGCGGCAACCAAATTGTATCGTGTCGTTAAAAATACCGAACGTGTTTTGGCCATAGAATTGTTCAACGCCGCACAAGCCTTAGAGTTTCGTCATCCTGCAAAATCGTCTCCGGCGATTGAAGACTATGTCAAAAAATATCGTCAAGTTGTTCCATTTATTCAAAACGACGAATTAATGTATCCGCATATTCAAGAAACCATCTGCTTTTTGGAAGAAAATCCTGTAATTTTAGGTAAATAATGAAATCCGTTACACCTCACAAAGTCATAACTGCAAGCAATTTTCTTGACGAAATTGCCCAAAAGCGCATCATGATCATTGGCGATGTAATGGTGGATTCATATTTGTGGGGACACGTAAACCGAATTTCACCCGAAGCACCCGTACCGATTGTAGATGTTGTGAAACGTGAAGAACGTTTAGGTGGTGCAGGAAACGTGGTACTGAACATTCAAGCGATGGGTGCAACGCCTATTATTTGTACTGTGATCGGAACGGATGCTAAAGCGGATACGTTCTTGCAATTACTGAAGCAATCTGAAATTTCCACACAAACCGTTGTTAAATCTCCCGAACGCTGCACAACAACAAAGTTTAGAATTATCGGCAACAACGCACAGATGCTTCGCGTGGATGAAGAACACAAGCATGAATTGAGTGCTGTTGAAGAACAAAAATTGCTTGGAATAATAACTACCACTCTTCAAACGCAGGTTGTTGATGCTATTATTTTTCAAGATTATGACAAGGGGGTGATAACTAAAACTCTCATCAAGCAGGTTGTGAAATTGGCTAACGAAAAGGGTATTCCTACTTGTGTTGACCCCAAGAAGCAACACTTTATGGATTATCACGATGTAACACTGATTAAGCCTAATTTGAAAGAACTCTATGAAGGATTAAATCTAACTTTTAACACCAAGAATTTGGATAGCATAGAAAAAGCGATGGTGCTTTTGCAAAAAACATTGGCCGCAAAGATTGTTTTCACAACACTATCCGAACTTGGCGTTGCAATTTACGACACTCCACATTTTTTCCATCATCCGGCTCATATCCGCCAAATAGCCGATGTTTCCGGTGCTGGGGATACGGTTATTAGTGTGGCGTCTCTATGCTTAGCGTTGGGTTTAAACACTCAGGCCATTGCACGAATTTCCAATTTGGCTGGAGGGTTGGTGTGCGAATCTGTTGGCGTTGTTCCAGTGGATAAATCCCGTTTGTTGGATGAAATTATTTCTCATCATTGTTTGTAGACTACACATTGCTTTTAAGAAGAATTTCCATATTATCTGTTGGTGTTTGGTGTTTGGGGACATCGCTCTTGGCGCAACGTTCGCCAATTATGAACTATTCCTACTCCGACCCTAAACTGTATCATCCCGGATTTGTGATTGGCAGCAATTACATGGATTTCCGTATTCAGATGAAAGAACCCTACAAGCCGGAAGATACGCTTTATGGTCTTCATTCTACCGGACGTATTGGGGTTACAATCGGCATGGTAAATAATCTCAGACTTCATAAATACTGGGATTTGCGCCTCGTGCCAACAATTTCTCTCGGAGCACGTTCATTACAGTATTTCTTGCATGAAAACGCCGAAGAAATTACCTATGTAGATAAAAATATTGAATCCACAACCATTGATATTCCTTTAGAGATAAAATGGAAAGGTATGCGTGACGGCAGTCTTCGTCCTTACGTAATTGGCGGTTTTCGATATAGTTTGGATTTAGCCTCAAATGCTAAAAAGAAACAGCAAGACATTGATGAAATCGTTGTAAAACTGAACAAAAATGATTTTCTGTTCACAACGGGTGTTGGTTTTGATTTCTATATTCCTTATGGTAATAAAATCGCATTAGAAATCAAAATGGCTTTTGGATTGAATGATTTACTCATTCGAGAAAACAATGTGTTTACCAACGGCGTAGAACGCTTAACATCCAAGAATTTGCAAATTGCAATAACATTTGAGTAATGATACAAACTCTCGACATTGCCGTTAGTCCTGATGTTGCCGCAGATTTGGAACAAATCAAATCGGTTGTTTCAAAGAAACTACATCTGAAAATTTCCGACATTAATCATATCCGAATTTTAAAACGCTCGATAGACGGACGTTCGAGATATGTTACCATACGTTTGAAACTTGAAGTCTTTTCGGATAATTCCAAATTAGAAACGACAGCTATTTCGTTCAACTACCAACACGTTACACCCCATTCACGTGAAATTTTGATTATTGGCGCCGGTCCTGCCGGATTATGTGCCGCATTGAAATGTTTGGAATATGGAGGAAAACCGGTCATTTTGGAGCGTGGAAAATCCGTTAGCGAGCGTAAAAGAGATATTGCGACTTTATCCTCACAAGGCATTTTGAACGAAAATTCCAATTATTGTTTCGGCGAAGGTGGGGCAGGAACTTTTTCAGACGGCAAACTTTATACCCGTTCGTCCAAACGAGGCGATATTACAGAAGTGCTGAAAACATTCGTGTTTCACGGTGCAGATGAGAGTATTTTAATTGATGCGCATCCTCATATCGGGTCGGATAAATTACCAAAGATTATTCAAAATATCAGGGAAACTATTTTATCTCATGGTGGCGAAATTCGCTTTGATACACACGCCTGCGATTTTATTATCAAAGATGATGTGATTTCCGCAGTTGTTGACCAAAACGGGATTTTAATTCCTTGTGAAACCGTTATATTAGCAACCGGACATTCGGCAAACGACATTTACGAATGGTTTTACGATCATCATTATGCCATTGAAGCAAAACCTTTTGCCATGGGAGTTCGTGTGGAACATCCGCAAGCGTTGATTGACCGGCTACAATACCATGCCTCGGCCGGAAATCCACATTTATCGGCCGCAACGTACAGCCTCACCACACAAGTTGAGGGGCGTGGTGTCTTTTCGTTTTGCATGTGTCCAGGCGGATTGATTATTCCAGCATCAACAACGCAACAGGCACTTGTTGTCAACGGTATGTCCAATTCGCAACGCAACTCGCCATTTG
>JAITVC010000185.1 GCA_031286005.1 Bacteroidales bacterium | reverse complement strand
AATTTTTAATCGGTTTAGAGAATGTTATTGCAAAATGCGTGTAATTCATTCTCGACCAACCGCGCGTGATACGGTAGCCTGTTAGTGTATACTCGTCTTCCACACGAAGATTAGACATCAGTACTTTTCCATCGTAATTGTAAATGCCGTAAGTCAAATCCAAGATGATATGCCCCTCCCCTTTCGGGAATGTGTATTTGTGGATACCTACCCGCTCGGTAGCCGTCAGTTCAGCTTTAATATTATAATCTTGCAACAACACCGAATAGTAGCCCGGCGATGCTTTTTCCGTTGCATGATTAAACCGTGAACGGTACCCGCTTTCGGGGCTATCTGCTGTCCCTTTGGTCAATTGCAACGGCCCTACGGTTGGCATAATCAAAATATCGCCCAAATCGGAGTGTCCCGTACCGTTGAAATGGGTATGACTAAACCCTATTATCGTTTTGTCGTCATACTGATAACCGGCGCAATAGCGATATGCATTCGGTTGATATACGCCATTGATATTATGCGGTACTTCTTCCGTATCGGGGCTCAACTGCACTAATCCAAAAGGCATGCAAGCACCGGGAAAGGTATGTCCCATACTTTTTGTACCCACGAAAGGATTAACATAATCAATTCGCTTCTTTTGAGCGGTAAGGCTACCTGCAATTAACCACACTGCTGTTAGAGTGGCGATGAGTTTAAGTGATTTTGAGAACATATTGCGATTATGCTTGTGCGGCAGGCATGGCAAAAGTTATCGTTTCTTTTTGCCCGCCTTCCCGGATTGTACCAAAATGGCTTTCGTATTTTTCGATATTATCCCTTAACGCATTCATCAAACGCTTGGCATGTTGCGGCGTAAGGATGATGCGAGATTTGATATTCGCTTTCGGTTTACCGGGCATCATATTGACAAAATCCAAGATGAATTCGGTATTGTTATGCGTAATTATCGCCAAGTTTGAATAAATGCCATCGGCAACCTCGGCACTCAATTCAACTTCTATTTGCTGCTCTTGTTGTTGGGCCATGAGATTACTTTTTTGCGTTTACTCTCTCTACCTTCTCAACACTTCTTTCAGCGATTGCTCTTTCGTATTGATCTTTGTTTGCAACCACCAAATCTTTGTATCCGCGCAAACCTGTTCCGGCCGGAATTAATCCACCCACCAACACGTTTTCTTTCAAACCAATCAAGTCATCGCTCTTTCCGCAAACTGCAGCCTCAGTGAGCACTTTCGTCGTTTCTTGGAACGATGCAGCCGAAAGGAAACTCTTAGTTTGAAGCGATGCACGGGTAATTCCTTGCAGGATTTGACGGCCTGTTGCCGGATTTGCATCGCGTGCCACAACTTCACGTTTATCTCTGCGTTTGAGAATCGAATTTTCATCGCGCAATTTACGTGCCGTAATCAATTGGCCTGCTCTCAATTCTTCGGAATCGCCTGCATCTTCAATGAGTTTCATACCATAGATACGGTCGTTTTCTTCCGAGAAATCCAACTTATTAACCAATTCGCCTTCCAAGAAAATGGTATCACCCGGATCCATAATCTCAACTTTGCGCATCATTTGGCGAACAATCACTTCAAAGTGTTTGTCGTTAATTTTCACACCTTGCAAACGATATACTTCCTGAATTTCGTTCACAATATATTCTTGAACTTTGTTCGGGCCTTTGATGGCCAAAATGTCGGCAGGCGTGATAGCGCCTTCTGACAGTGGCGTTCCGGCTTTCACAAAGTCGTTTTCTTGAGCTAAAATCTGTTTGGTTGTCGCAATAAGATACGATTTAACTTCCCCGGTTTTAGCGGTAACGATGACTTCACGATTTCCACGTTTGAGTTTTTTTCCAAACGTTACAATACCGTCAATTTCTGAAACAACGGCCGGATCAGACGGGTTACGTGCTTCAAACAATTCCGTTACACGAGGCAAACCGCCCGTAATATCACTTGACTTTCCAAACGAACGAGGGATTTTCACCAACACCTCACCGGCTTTGATTGATTTTTTATCATCCACAGCGATGTGTGCACCTACCGGAATATCGTAAATTCTCAACACCGTACCATCTTTAGATACCATGTTGATAGACGGGTTTTTCGATTTTTGACGAGATTCAATAATGACTTTATCTTTGTAGCCCGTCATATCATCCGATTCCACGCGATACGTTACCCCTTCGATGATGTTTTGGAACGACACCTGTCCGCCTACTTCGGAAATGATTACAGCATTATACGGATCCCAATCGGCAATAATATCACCCGGTTTCACAGTGCTTCCGCTTTTGAAAAACAGGTTGGATCCGTAAGGGATATTGCTTGAACTGAGCGTGATTTTCGTATTTTTATCCACAATACGCATTTCAGCAGAACGACCGATAACGACTTCTATTTTTTTACCTTCCGACGTTTCGTAAGGCACCGAACGAAGTTCTTCGATTTCTACAATACCATCAAATTTGGATTCAATCTGTGATGAACTGCCGATGTTTCCTCCGGCTACCCCACCGACGTGGAATGTACGCAAGGTCAACTGTGTTCCCGGCTCACCGATGGATTGTGCTGCAATTACACCTACGGCCTCGCCTCGTTGTACCATTTTTCCGGTAGCCAAGTTACGTCCGTAGCATTTTGCGCAAACGCCTCGTTTGGATTCGCAGGTCAATACCGAACGAATTTCAATTTCTTCAATAGGCGATTGAGCGATTACTTTGCAAATATCCTCAGTCAATTGGTCGCCTGAGCGAGCAATCACTTCTTTGGTCAGCGGATGAATGATGTCGTGAACGGTTACACGTCCCAATACACGTTCAGCCAATGATTCCACTATTTCTTCATTTTTCTTCAGTGCTGTGGCTACCAATCCGCGCAATGTTCCGCAATCTTCTTCGTTAATGATCACATCGTTTGCCACATCGACCAAACGGCGGGTCAGATAACCGGCATCGGCCGTTTTCAAAGCCGTATCGGCCAAACCTTTCCGAGCACCGTGCGTAGAGATAAAGTATTCCAAAACCGAAAGACCTTCTTTAAAGTTCGACAAGATCGGGTTTTCGATAATTTCGCCTCCCGTTGCTCCGGATTTTTGCGGTTTCGCCATCAGTCCACGCATTCCGCAAAGCTGACGAATTTGCTCTTTCGACCCCCGTGCACCGGAATCCAACATCATATACACCGGATTGAAACCTTGATTATCACTCGACAATTCTTTCATCACTTGCGTGGTGAGTTTAGAGTTGGTGTGTGTCCAAATGTCAATGATTTGGTTGTAGCGTTCGTTGTTGGTAATGAAGCCCATATTATAGCTGTTCATCACTTCATCCACATCGGCATTGGCTTGTTCAATCAATTTTTCTTTAATTTCCGGCACCAATACGTCTCCTAAGTTAAATGAGAGGCCACCTCGGAATGCCGTCATATACCCCATGTTTTTAATATCATCGAGGAATTGCGCAGTGCGAGCCGTACCTGATTTCGCCAAAATATCCGTGATAATATCACGCAAGGATTTTTTAGTCAAAATCTCATTTATGAAATCAATATTTTCCGGAACAAGCTGGTTGAAAATTACACGTCCTACGGTTGTTTCAAGGATTTCGGTTTTCTCGTTTCGAGTGATCCGCACTTTAATCCAAGAGTGCAATTCGACTTGTTTTTCGTTGTAGGCGATAATGACTTCTTCGGGCGAATAAAACGTCCGACCTTCGCCTCTCATCGGGTGTCCTTTTTCGGATTTGCGACCTTTGGTTAAGTAGTACAAACCGAGCACCATATCCTGAGATGGAACCGTTACCGGCGCACCATTGGCAGGATTTAAGATATTATGAGAAGCCAACATTAAAAGTTGAGCTTCCAGAATTGCAGCATTTCCAAGCGGCACGTGAACGGCCATTTGGTCACCGTCAAAGTCGGCATTGAACGCCGTACAAACTAATGGGTGCAAACGAATGGCTTTACCTTCCACCATTTTCGGCTGGAAGGCTTGAATACCCAAGCGGTGCAACGTCGGTGCACGGTTGAGCATAACGGGATGACCTTTCATCACGTTTTCCAAGATGTCCCAAACAACAGGGTCTTTACGTTCTACAATGCGTTTTGCGGATTTCACGGTTTTCACGATACCGCGTTCCAACATTTTGCGAATGATGAACGGTTTGAATAATTCGGACGCCATATCTTTTGGGATACCGCATTCGTTAAGGTTCAGTTCCGGACCAACGACAATTACCGAACGGCCGGAGTAGTCGACCCGTTTACCCAAAAGGTTTTGACGGAAACGACCTTGTTTACCTTTCAAACTATCCGATAAGGATTTTAACGCACGGTTTGAGTCTGTTTTTACAGAACTTGCTTTGCGTGAGTTGTCAAGCAATGAATCCACAGCTTCTTGCAACATACGTTTTTCGTTACGCATAATCACATCAGGCGCTTTGATTTCCATCAATTTTTTCAAACGGCTATTGCGAATAATCACACGGCGATACAGGTCATTGAGGTCGGATGTAGCAAAACGTCCGCCATCCAATGGCACCAACGGGCGCAAATCCGGCGGGATAACCGGCAATACACGTAAAATCATCCATTCAGGACGGTTTTCTATTTTTTGTTGCGATTCACGGAACGATTCGATAACATTCAAACGTTTCAGCGCTTCGTTTTTACGTTGTTGAGAAGTTTCTTTGTTGGCTTGGTCGCGAAGTTGATACGACAGCTCATCCAAATTGATGGTGAGTAATAAATCGTAGAGGGCTTCGCTACCCATTTTGGCCACAAATTTATTAGGATCGGTATCTTCCAAAAATTGGTTGTCGTTTGGCAAGTTGTCGACAATATCAAAGTATTCATCTTCCGAAAGGAGTTGCATTTTTTCGATACCGTCTTGGGCTTTGATACCCGGTTGAACAACGATATAGCGTTCGTAATAGATAACGCTTTCGAGTTTTTTGGTCGGCACGCCGAGCAGCGCACCGATTTTATTCGGCAATGAACGGAAAAACCAGATATGAGCTATAGGCACAACGAGTTGAATGTGTCCAGTACGTTCGCGACGTACCTTTTTCTCAGTAACTTCAACACCACAACGATCGCAAATAATACCCTTATAACGAATACGCTTGTATTTTCCGCAGCCGCATTCCCAGTCTTTGGACGGACCAAAAATACGTTCGCAGAACAACCCATCACGTTCGGGTTTGTAGGTACGGTAGTTGATGGTTTCGGGTTTGGTTACCTCGCCATGCGAGCGTTCGAGGATAGCTTCCGGAGATGCCAAGCTAATGGTGATTTTTGAGAAATCATTTTTTACCGGAGTTTCTTTCTTTACAGCCATTTATCTATGTTTTTTTTGTTTTTTCTATTGTATTTCTGTTAAGTCTATATATTATAGTGCATAAAAAACAGGGGTGCAAATTTACGAAAAAAAAATGAATAAAGCAAATTTTTAGGTCTAATTTTTTTTGACCTCATTCGTACTTTGTTCGTACCTTGTTCGATTATCCTTCGATTGTTCTTCGATTAGCATCCGAACAATGATCGAACAAGGTACGAACAAGGTACGAACAAAGACTTAAAAAAAACAGGCCGATTTAGAAAAAAGAAGATGATGATGTATATTGGCACCCAAATTTAGAAGAAAACGATGACACAAAAAAAAACCTCGCAATATTGCGAGGTTTTTTTTTGTAGAAATGAATGGGATTAGTTCATCCAATTCTTCATATCATTCTCCACGGTATCAATGCCGCCGATGTTGAAGTTTTCTACGAGGATTTTCACAACATTGGGCGATAAAAATGCCGGTAAGGTTGGTCCCAAGTGGATATTTTTTACACCCAAATGGAGGAGTGCCAACAACACGATAACGGCTTTTTGCTCGTACCAAGCAATGTTGTACACAATCGGCAAGTCGTTGATGTCGTTCAAACCAAATACTTCTTTCAGTTTGAGTGCAATGAGGGCCAACGAATAACTGTCGTTGCATTGTCCTGCATCGAGCACACGTGGGATGCCGCCGATGTCGCCCAACTGTAATTTATTGTAGCGATATTTGGCACAACCTGCGGTTAGAATCACGGCATCTTTTGGCAATTGTTGGGCAAAGTCGGTGTAATACGAACGGTTTTTCATGCGTCCATCGCAACCGGCCATCACTACGAATTTCTTGATGGCACCGCTTTTCACAGCGTCTACCACTTTATCGGCCAAAGCCAAAACTTGTGCGTGAGCAAATCCACCTACGATTTCGCCTTTTTCGATTTCGGTAGGGGCTTGGCATTTTTTAGCATGGGCGATGATTTCCGAGAAATCTTTGGTTTGCCCGTTTTCCCTTGCCGGAATATGTTTGCATCCGGGGAAACCTGCCGAGCCGGTGGTGTAAACTCTCGATTTGTAGTCGGCATCGGCCAACGGCGGAACGATGCAGTTGGTGGTGAACAAAATCGGACCGTTGAACGACGCAAATTCCTCACGTTGTTTCCACCACGCATTGCCGTAATTTCCTACAAAATGCGAATATTTCTTGAAGGCCGGATAATAATGTGCCGGCAACATTTCGCTATGCGTGTAAACGTCCACGCCGGTGCCTTCGGTTTGTGCCAAAAGTTCTTCAATATCCTTCAAATCGTGTCCACTGATGAGGATTCCGGGATTCGTACCCACGCCGATATTGACTTTCGTGATTTCGGGATTTCCATACGTCGAAGTGTTGGCTTTATCCAGCAAAGCCATTGCGTCCACGCCGAATTTACCGGTTTCGAGCGTTAATGCGATAAGTGAGTCCGCTGCAATATCCTTGCGGGAGATTTCCGAAAGGGCTTTTTTAACGAAATCAAAGATTTCTTGTTGCTCGAAGCCTAGATTTTTGGCGTGTTCGGCGTAAGCGGCGAGACCTTTGATGCCGAAAAGCACCAATTGTTTGAGCGAACGAATGTCTTCGTTTTCGTCGGTAAACGTGGTGAATTGCACACTGTCGGCGGCGTAGTTTTCGGGCTTTCCGTTGTACGAAATCTCAATGATATTGGGGATTTCGAGGTTTTGTTTACGGGCTTCTTCGAGCAATTCATTTCTCAATTGAATGGCTTTCGTGATGCGATTGTTGATACTGTCTTTGTCGAAATTGGCATTGGTAATCGTGCAAAAAACAGCATCCAAAAGGAAGGCATCGACTTTGGGATGGGTGTAGTTTTTCGCTTTTAGAGCAGTGGAAAGCACGGAAATGCCTCGGCACATTCCCAGAAGTAAATCCTGGGCGTTGGAGGTTTGGAAATCTTTTCCACAAACGCCGTTCAC
>JAITVC010000162.1 GCA_031286005.1 Bacteroidales bacterium | reverse complement strand
GGCGTTGCGTGCAACGCCCCAACCTACCAGTCGCGAACTATTGATATTGATATAATATATTTCGACAACGAAATTATCACAACCGAAAACCTCCAAATCCCACACAAACACTTGCAAGAACGGCGTTTTGTGTTGATTCCGCTGAGCGATATTGCACCCGATTTTGTGCATCCGGTTTTGAACAAAACAACTTTGCAATTGCTGGAACTTTGTGAGGATGATCATGTTGTAACGCCATATTTGAATCTGTCCAAACGCCCGAAATATTCGTATATCGCCATCGAGGGCGCACTTGGCGTAGGAAAAACCACCTTAGCCACGATGCTGTCCGAAACGTTCAACGCCAAACTTGTTTTGGAAAGTTTCGATGCGAATCCGTTTTTGCCAAAATTCTACGAACAACCCGAAAAATACGCCTTTCCGGTAGAATTATCATTTATGGCCGAGCGGTTTCAGCAAGTGCAAGATCATTTGCTCACGCCCGATTTGTTTCACGATATGGTGATTTCGGATTATATTACCGAAAAATCTTTAATATTTGCAGGAAAAACCCTTTCGGAAGATGTATTTGCGCTGTATTCCAAACTTTTCAACATCATTTTTGCATCGTTGTCCAAACCGGATTTGTTGGTTTATCTCTACGCTTTGCCACAAAAATTAAAGGATAATATTCTCAAGCGTGGTCGCGATTACGAGCAAAACATCAAATTAGAATATTTAGAAGACTTGCAAGATGGCTATTTGGAACATTTTCAAGCCGTTCAAAATCAACGCATTCTAATCATTGACGTGAATGATTTGGATTTTGTCAATCGTCCTGCCGATTATCACAAGATCCTCAATTTATTACAGGAAAATTATCCGCCCGGCGTTTCCATTCGGAATCTGCATCTTGCGGAGGATGATCTTTAAATTTTATTTCAATCTTGGTACTAAAAACCATGTTTATTTAACAATGGCATACATTTTCATATCAAGAACAGCTTCATTTTTAATGGCGTTTTTCCGTAATGTGCCTTCAAATTCAAATCCGGCTTTCTCCAAAATCCGACAAGACGGAATATTATAGGCAAACGGCTCGGCGTAAATTCGAATGATATCGGTTTGATTAAAAATAAAATCACACGCTAACTGTACCACTTTGGTTCCGATGCCTTTGCCCCAATAAGGCTCGGCGATGTAGTAGCCCATTTCGGCAGTTCGACTATGGATATTATCTTTCCGAAAAACACCAATGCTACCAATTACTTTATCGTCGGCAACAATAGCCCAGGCGTACTGCTTGTCCTTTTCAGCATTCAGCATTAACGCAATAAAATCTTTTGCATCATTAATGGTGTAAGGATAAGGTATTCCATCCCTCAAATTATCCAATACGTTCTTATTGTTTAACGCCAAAGCCAAGTCTGCAGCATCTTCAATCTTCCAGGTGCGAATTTTAATATTCATTTTTTTGATTTTTTGGTGATACAAAACTATAGATACTGTGCAGAGGTGTGATTGTTGGCAATATAGCGCACTTGATAATAAAGTTCGCCGTCCTTTCGATATATTCTGAAAAATGCATACCAAGATGTGTTTTTGTTTTTCTTGAATACAGCGTAATACAAGCCTTTCCCATATTTATTATAATGAGGTGGAGCCGGTTTTTTTAGGCGCAAGGGCAATGTTTGAGTTATATCATCAAGTAACCCATCAACGTAGTTGTGAGCATAATCTTCAAAACTGAAATATCCTTTTTCGTAAAGAATAGTAACAAGGTCATTCAAGTATTCCTTAACACTTGGATCTACAGATACATTCATTCTTTTGCGAATAATTTACGTATGTGAGCGTGAGCACTATCTCGAAGTTCTTCCATCGAAATGGAATTATAAAAATCCTCATCCGGCTCAAAAATCATTTGTTCTTCCTCAACAGGTTCATACATAATACGAAACATTTTTTGCCCATTTTGAATATGAACATCATCGCTTTCGGCCATGTTTAGATATTTGTTGTAATGAGTTGCGAACTCTGTGCTGCTAACTATTTGCATTGTGTAATGATTTTGGGATATATTTGTAGGGGCGGGTTTCAAACCCGCCCCTACATGTTTTTTATTGTTGTCAGCGGTGTTTATTTCACGGCATTCGTGAACTCTACCTGATCCGCAAATTTCTTAAATTCCACATCCGTTTGCGCTTGTTTTTTGAACTCGGCGCTGGTATTTTTCAAGTTGGCATAAACGTCATTAGCATTGCCTTCACGAGCCGCTACAATTGCTTTCAAATAGAAGGCTTTTGGCGATTCTTTGGCTGCTGCCAACGTTTGTTTTGCGCTTGGCAAATCACCGGAAAGAATTTGCGACAAAGCCAAATTCAAATCGCCCGGTTGGCCACTCACAGCAGCAGTTGCGCCGGCATAATCGCCTTCGCTGATGAAGATAGGGGCGAGGTTGATTTTCGCTTCCGCATTGCCTTTGGCTTTCGCATCGTTGAAATATTGTTTGGCTTTTTCCAAGTCATTTTTGCTCAAAGCGATAACGCCCAAATTGTTCAAAACTATATCATTATTTGCAGATAAAGTATTTGCTTTTTGCAACATGGCATCTGCCGCATCGTAGTTTTTGTTTTGAATTTCATAAAAAGCCACATCGTTAAAACCTCTCCAATCTTCGGGATACACTTCGGTTGCCGTAGTGTAAACCTTCAATTTGGCTTCATCGTTTGGTGCTAATGAGGCTGCAAGCAAGAGTTCTTCCACCGTCAATTCGCT
>JAITVC010000121.1 GCA_031286005.1 Bacteroidales bacterium | reverse complement strand
GAACTCGCCGAAATAAAATCACCGTGAACAAATAATTTAGTCGCCGAATCAATCGTTATCGGACTTTTTGCATAAACCGTCGTACCGTTACAAACGCCATTAAAAGACAATGTTAAAAGCGATAAGAAGACTAAAAATCGGTTAAAAATTTTCATAATAGTTCTATTTTGATTTGCAAAAATAAAAACATCTTTTCAAAGCACCAAGAAATGTTAAAGAGATTTAAATATAATTAACACTTTTTAACTAAATTTAACACTTTTTAACAGTTTTTAACTAAAATTTATCATCGTAATTCAAACAAAAAATACCAAAATTCCTTTTTTATCTTAAAAGCCCCTTGCAAGAAATTTTGCAAGGGGCTTTTCGACTATCAAATCTTCTTCCCAATATAAAACATATAGCCATAATGAGCTTTGTATTTTTGGTATAACTCAACCTCATACCGTTCGGATCGGATCAAATCCTCTGCAGATGGGTTGCCGCTGTATTTTTTCAGAAAAGAGGCTTCCATTTGCGGTTGTTGAGTGTAATAATAATCGGTCCAACACGTTTCCGGCACAAAGAACGTGGCAATAGGCAGATAACCTGCTTTTTGCATTTGAGCAATCTTGTTCGGAATAGTGTCCATTTCGGGATAGGCTTTATCCCAAAATTCTTGAATTTCAGCAGGTCGATCATTCGTAAACCACGTGTTTTCTGTAACGGCGACATAGCCGCCCGGTTTCAAGAATTTCCGCCATTCGGTCAATCCTCGCTCAAATCCGATGTTGTAAATCGCACCTTCCGACCAAATCAAGTCGAATTCCTCTTCGCCAAACGGCAGATTAATCATGTCGCCCACAACGCCCTTCACTCTATCTTGAAGATTCTTGGTTTGAGCGTTTTGGTTGAATTGATCAATAAAGTTAGGCCATAAGTCAACAGCCGTAATTTCGCAAGGCGTGTTCTCGGCCAACACCATCGTTTGGCCACCTGTACCGCAACCAATATCGGCAATCTTGGATTTTGCGGTAAGTCCTTCGATAAAACTCAATGCTCGGAGTGTTATTTCGGGATTTCCAGGTCCTTGCCGTTCGGTGTTTGAAAAGTATTCATAAATCATGTTTAGGTCAAGATCGTGAATAGTTTGGACGGTTTGTTTAACTTTACCGTTGTCGTTATTTTTTGTTTCGTTGTTCATTGTTTTGTTGTTTTGATTTAATAAAAAAGCCATCCTCGGAAAAATTATCCGAGAACAATCAAAGGTACAATCTATACAAAACGTACAGATTGTTTACAACACAATATCCAAATTAACGATAAGCATATTGCAAAGATACAAAAAAATACTTGAATTGCAAATTTTTTTGTATCTTTGTATGTTGTTTAATGTTACAAAATGATCACAATTTTAGGTCCCACAGCCTGCGGAAAAACGCATTACGCCACACGTTTGGCGGCCGAAATCAACGGGGAAATTATCTCTGCCGATTCGCGACAGGTGTTTCGTGGCATGGATATTGGCACGGGAAAAGATTTGGAGGATTATATTGTTGAAGGCAAATCGATTCCTTACCATTTGATTGATATTCGCAATCCGGGCGAGGAATACAGCGTGTTTAATTTTGTTTCGGATTTTCATGTGGCTTATGCCGATATTGTTTCACGAGGAAAAACGCCGATTTTATGTGGCGGAACAGGATTGTATTTATCGGCGATTTTGCAACATTACAATTTATCGAAAGTGCCGATTGATAAAGGTTTTCATGATGAAATGAACCGTCTTGAACATGCCGAATTAATCGCTCGTTTGCAAGCCCTAAAATCCGTTCACAACACTACTGATTTTGAAACCAAGGAACGCACCATTCGCGCTTTGGAAATCGCGCTTTACGAGCAAAATCAGCCTGTTTCGGAGTTTCCAAAAATAGATTCCAAAACTGTTTTTGCTATTTTTCCACCACGAGAAATCGTTCGCGAACGCATTACCAAACGTTTGAAAAATCGCTTAAACGCCGGATTGATCGAGGAAGTAGAAACTTTGATGAAGCAAGGCGTACCAGCCGAACGTTTGCTAGCTTACGGGTTAGAATATAAATTTGTAACCTTGTTTTTGAATGGAAATATCAGCAAAACCGATCTTTTCGAGCAATTAAACATCGCTATTCATCAATTTGCCAAACGGCAAATGACGTGGTTCCGCAAGATGCAACGCGAAGGCGTAAAAATGACGGTTATTACCGCCGAATGATTTTCTTTGAAATAATCCCTTTTTCGGTATTCAATAATAAAATATAAACCCCTGTTTGTTCCGGCAAACGAATGGATAATTGAGAGTCATGACACGAATTTTGTACTAATTTTCGACCTGTCAAATCATAAATTTCATAACTCTCCACAAGCGTTTCGGGAGATTCTACAAAAACAAGTCCATCACTTGGATTGGGATAAATCTTAACGTTTGTCGGATCAATATCTTTCTCGCAAAAGCCCGTCGGTATTCGCTTTCCAAATACCGGGCGCATCATCACAGAGCCGTAATCAATAATGGTAGCCCACTGGTTTTTACCACGATCAAAAATAAACATCCGATTTTC
>JAITVC010000113.1 GCA_031286005.1 Bacteroidales bacterium | reverse complement strand
GGTGTTGTGTTCGGATAGTTTGAAATTGCTGTCCGAATCCACGATTTGGATGATGTCGTTTTCGTTCAAACGGTTGAAATTTTCAAAATGCTCTAAGATAAGATTGAATTTCTCTTCTAAGAGGTCTATCTCGTCAGGCTCACCGGCCATTTTCAAAAGCTCGCCACGCACTACGATTTTCACTTTTGGAAACATCTGGCGGATGAATTTGAGGTTCTTTTCGTGGGCGCCGAACAAATCCAACAGAGAAAACGCAGAAAGGTCAATAGTTTTTTCGTTCATAAGAAAAATTTGCACAAAGATACGAAATTTTTTCTTATCTTTGCAAAAAACAAAATATGCTTCATCAAGATAACACTTTTGAATCCGCACTTACCGAACGTTCCGGTATTATTCAGCCCGACAGCGTAAACCCAGCGTTTCTCACTTCTCGAATTAAGAAAAAGCAATTGACCGTAGATGATTATGTAAACGGCATTTTATCGGGCAACCGGGTCATTTTAAGTCGAGCGATTACGTTGGTCGAAAGTTCGCATCCCGACCATCAAGCAACGGCACAAGCCGTAATCGAACGCTGTTTACCTCATTCCGGCAAAAGCATACGGCTCGGCATTACCGGTGTGCCGGGAGCGGGCAAGAGCACATTTATCGAGGCTTTGGGTGTGATGTTGGTTAAGCAAGGACACAAACTCGCTGTGCTCGCCGTCGACCCAAGTAGCGAACGTTCCAAAGGCAGTATTTTGGGTGATAAAACCCGTATGGAAGAATTGTCGGGCATGGATGATGCGTTTATCCGTCCTTCGCCATCGGCCGGCTCGTTGGGCGGAGTGGCACGCAAAACCCGCGAAACGATTATCCTTTGCGAGGCCGCAGGGTTTGATATTACGATTGTTGAGACGGTTGGGGTAGGGCAGTCCGAAACCGCCGTTCACGGTATGGTCGATTTCTTTTTGCTGATTCAATTAGCCAATACCGGAGATGAATTGCAAGGCATCAAGCGTGGCATCATGGAGATGGCTGATGCGATTGCGATTAACAAAGCCGATGGCGATAATCTGCCTAAAGCCAAAGTAGCCCGCACACAATTCAGCAATGCGTTGCATCTCTTTCCGCCAACGGAATCGGGTTGGGTGCCTGTTGTTGAGACGTGCTCGGCCTATACCAAAGACGGTGTTGAGAACATTTGGAACATCGTTCAAGATTATATCAATTATACGCAATCCAACGCTTATTTCGAGCATAAACGCAGAGAACAATCCCGTCGCATTGTGTCTGAAACCATTGATGAGGCGTTGTTGGCCAATTTTTATCACAGTCCGGACATTAAACGACAGTTGAAATCCGCTTTGGATGAAGTTCTGAACGGACAAATCAGTCCGTATATTGCAGCGAATAATCTATTGAAACAGTATTGGGCATAATGTCCATTTTCAATTTTTTATTTTCCATTTTCAATTTTTTTGTATCTTTGCAAAATGATTTCTGAATTTCCTAAAATTTCAATCAGTGTAGACGCCGCCTGTTCCGGTAATCCCGGCATTATGGAATATCAAGGCGTTGATACCAATACCAAACGCCGGATATTTCATCAAGGGCCATTCAAAAACGGCACCAATAATATTGGCGAGTTTTTGGCCTTGGTGCATGGCTTGGGCTATTTGAAAAAACACGGCTACGATTCTGTGCCGATTTTCACGGATTCGGTTACCGCAATGGCTTGGGTGCGCAACAAAAAGGTTAAGACCAAACTCGACCGTGCTGCCAACAATGCCGTGTTGTTTGATCTGATTGAACGTGCCGAACACTGGCTAAAAACAAATACTTACAACAATCCAATCCTCAAATGGGATACCGAAAACTGGGGGGAAATTCCCGCCGATTTCGGCCGTAAAAATTAATCGCCCTCACGTATGCTTTCTTTCGTTGATATTATCGCATTAATTCTATCGGGCATCATTGTAGCGTTCATCAACACTTTTGCCGGTGGGGCTTCGGCGCTTTCTATCTCGCTGTTTATGGTTATGGGCATGTCGCCGTTTCAGGCCAATGTGATTAATCGTTTGCCGGTGTTTTTTCAAACGATGATGTCGTCGTATTTGTTTTACAAGAAGAAAATGTTGGATTGGAAACGAGGTTTAGTAACCGGAATCCCCATCATCATGGGTTGTTTGATAGGCACTAATATTTCGGTGGCCATCAACAAGCAGATTTTTAATATTTGTTTGGGGATGATTTTGCTGTTGATGCTCGTTATCATTTTCTACAAACCCGAACGTTGGCTTAAAGGCAATGCCCGACTTTTGCACCAAAAAATGGATTGGAAGATGTTCGTCGTGTTCTTGCTAATTGGTATCTATGCAGGCTTTTTGCATGTTGCAGTGGGTTATTTGCTGCTCGGCGGATTGGTGTTGCTGCAAGGCTACGATTTGCTGCGTGCCAATGCGCAAAAGAATTTCTTGGTGCTGATTTATTCGCCGTTTGTGTTGGGTTTCTTTATTTTTAGTGAACATCTGACGTGGGAAATGGCAACCTACGGCTCGGTTCATGCGATAGGAAATGTGATAGGAGCAACGTTGGCCACACGCTATGGCATGAAATGGGGAAATAATTTTATCCGTTGGCTAATCCTCGTTGTGATTATTTTAACGGCATTAAATCTCTTTGGCATTATTGATTTGTCCGCCATTGCGAATTTGCGTCGATGAAATATCCATCATAGGCGCATCGCTAAAAACAGTTACATTCGGATGTTTGAAGTAAGCGTTTGGCGCTGTGTTCGGGCGTGGATACACCAATATCGAATAGTTGTTTAAAATAGCTTCAAACGATTTCCAGCGTTCAATACCCTGCAAATTATCACTGCCCATAATGACGGAAAACCGGTTGGCTGGATAGATGTCAAGAAGATTTTGTAAGGTATCAATCGTATAAGACGGCACGGGCATATTCCACTCAACGGTGCATATCGACATTTTAGGATGCTCGCCGATAGCGGTTCTCAAAAGATTATACCGGATTTTATTCGACCATAAGTCTTCGGGGTTTTTCAACGGATTTTGCGGCGAAAGCACAAACCAAAGTTCATCAATCGGCGCATGTTCGAGCATATATTCGGCAATGGCTATATGCCCGCTGTGAACGGGATTGAATGAGCCAAAATAAAGTCCGATGCGGGACATGCTTACACAAATCTACGTTGCAGAAAATCAATCAGCGTTACGTAAGCCGTAGAATCCTCACGCCAAGCGTATTTTTCTTTAAGCGGGTTTAAGATTTCGTGAGCAGCATCTAAGGTTTGGGTGTCGCTAAGATATAGAATAGTATCGGTATATTCTTTCATATTGCCTTTGAAAAGTTCGTTGATAAACAAAAACTTCTCGTTGATGCCGATGGCTGATTTTAAATCCCGAATTTGCTTAACCGCCGTGTTCACCGTAGTGGTATTGCTAATCGCCATGGCTTCGTTCAACGATGAGTTGGGTGTTTTATACCGGTCGGCAACGGTTTGTAGGGACGAAAAAATATCGGGAATCGTATTGCATGTCTCTTCCAAAACAGGCTC
>JAITVC010000292.1 GCA_031286005.1 Bacteroidales bacterium | reverse complement strand
TTTTTATTTTCCAATCACTTTTCACTCATAACTAATCACTATTAACTTTTCACTAATCACTATTCGTCATGTTTTGTATCCAATTTTCCGGCTTAAGTCTCGGTCATCATCCTTTTGAGTTTGATGTGGATGATGCGTTTTTCAAGGCGTTTGACTATTCGGAAATTTCCAATTGCAAAGTGCATATTACCATTGATTTGGAAAAAACCGAACGATTTCTCAAACTCGACTTTCATTTTTCAGGCGAATATGCCGTACCGTGCGATCGGTGTTTAGAGTCTTTGCAGATTCCAATAAACCACGATGAAATGTTGATTGTGAATTTTGGTCAGGTCAACGATTTCGATACCGAAGTTTGGACGGTTGCGCCCAAAGAGCACGACTTGCATCTCAACACGTTTATTTACGAAACATTGGTCTTGTTAAGACCTTTCAGTGCGATGCACAATATTCACGATTGTAACCCGGATATGCTCAAGAAGCTCCAAAACATTCCCCCACCTCAACAAACGGAAGTTGATCCGCGTTGGGATGCGTTGAAGGGGCTAAAGAGGTAAAAAGGAATAGAGATGAGTGATTAGAGAATAGAGATGTCTACGTTACATCTGAAAATTTAAAAAAAAGACCATTTTGATTAAAAACTTGTAGATTTGAAAAAAAAATCGTATCTTTGCAGTCCTTTTTTTGAATCTAATTGAAATTTAACGATAAAAAATTAATACGTCATGCCAAATCCTAAATGGAGGTTTTCCAAAACCAGAACTCGTAAAAGAAGAACACACGACAAATTAACTGCTCCTCAGTTGAGCACATGCACAGGCTGTGGTGCAGCTGTTGAATATCATCACGTTTGCCCTGCTTGCGGAATGTATCGTGGCAAGCAAGCCATCGAAGTTACAGCGTAATTTGTTTCTCCAAAACTAACATCATGAGTCCAATTAAGGCCGCCATCACAGGCGTGGGAGCATACGTTCCCAAAGATGTCCTTACCAACGACGATTTGAGTAAGATGATGGATACGAGCGACGAGTGGATTATGACTCGCATCGGTATCAAAACCCGCCATATTCTCAAAGGCGAAGGTAAAGGCACATCCGATCTCGGTGCAGAAGCCGTGAAAGAATTGCTTGCCAAAACCAACACAAAACCCGAAGAGGTTGATTTGTTGATTTGCGCCACTGTTACGCCCGATATGGCTTTTCCATCCACCTCTTGTATCATCTGCGACAAAGTCGGCATTCGCAACGCTTTTGCATTCGACATCAATGCCGGATGTTCGGGCTTTTTGTATAGTTTGTCCACTGCTTCTAAATTTGTGGAATGCGGACGTTATAAAAAAGTGGTTTTGGTGGGTGCTGAAAAGATGACCTCTATTACCGATTACACCGACCGTGCTACAAGTCCTATCTTTGGCGATGGCGCCGGTGCAGTGTTGCTCGAACCTACTACCGATAATTTTGGTGTGATGGACGAGGAACTGAAATCGGATGGTGTTGGACGTGTGCACTTACACATGAAAGCCGGAGGTTCGGTAAGACCGGCTTCGCACGAGACCGTAGATGCTCGTGAACATTTTATTTACCAAGAAGGACAAGCTGTTTTCAAATGGGCGGTTTCTAAAATGGCGGACGTGGCCACAGAAGTGATGCAACGCAACCATCTTGACCCAAACACCACTTGGCTTGCTCCTCATCAGGCTAATTTGCGGATTATAGACGCTGTTGGCCATCGCATGGGCATCGACGCAAGCCGCGTGATGATCAACATTGAAAAATACGGCAACACAACCGCCGCCACCATTCCCCTCTTACTTTGGGAATGGGAATCCAAACTGAAAAAAGGGGATGATATTATCATTGCCACCTTCGGCGCAGGATTCACTTGGGGGGCTATTTGGTTGAAGTGGGCGTATTAATTAGTGAATAGTTAATAGTGGATAATTAATAGCGGCGACGTGTATGCCAAAGGGTCTGCCGAGTTATCAACAGTACCATAGAGAACATTATTGCAGGCCATAAAGGCAGAGCTTACAATCGCCGAGAAACCCTCTCCACCATATCCGTTTTCCACGAAAGGAAATCGCCTGCAATGATGTGCTCGCGGGCTTGGCCGACTAACCAGAGGTAGAAGGCTAAATTGTGGAGGGTTCCTATCATTGGCGCCAACATTTCGCCGGCATGGAAGAGGTGGCGGAGGTAGGCTTTGGTATAGGTGGTGTCTACGAAACTTGCGCCATCTTCTTCGATGGGGGAGAAGTCGTTTTTCCATTTCTCGTTCTTCATGTTAAGGATGCCGTTTTTAGTAAACAGAGTGCCGTTTCGTCCGTTGCGGGTGGGCATCACGCAATCCATCATATCGATGCCCAAGGCGATGGATTCTAAAATATTGGCGGGTGTGCCCACGCCCATGAGGTAGCGTGGTTTGTCTTTGGGTAAAATGCCGCAAACGAGTTCTGTTATTTCGTACATCTTTTCGGCAGGCTCGCCCACGGATAGGCCGCCGATGGCATTCCCATCACAACCGCAACTGGCGATTTTTTCGGCGGAAGCGATGCGTAAATCCTTGTAGGTGCTGCCTTGTACTATAGGGAAGAGGCTTTGTGAATGGCCATACTTAGGCTCGGTTTGCGAGAGTTGGGCGATACATCGGTCGAGCCAGCGATGAGTCATGTCCATCGAATTTTTGGCGTATTTGTAGTCGCAAGGGTAGGGTGCACATTCATCAAATGCCATGATGATGTCTGCGCCGATGGTGCGTTGGATGTCCATCACACGTTCGGGTGTGAACAGGTGTCGGGAGCCATCGATATGAGAACTGAACATCACGCCTTCTTCGGTGATTTTGCGGGTACCTTTTAGGGAAAATACTTGATAGCCGCCGCTATCGGTAAGGATGGGTTTAGTCCAGCCGTTGAAATGGTGCAATCCGCTTGCTTTTTCGAGGGTATCTAATCCGGGACGGAGGTACAAATGGTAGGTGTTGCCTAAAATAATTTGCGCTTTAACATCTTCCGAGAGATGTTGCAGATGAACGCCTTTTACGCTTCCAACGGTGCCAACGGGCATAAAGATGGGCGTTAGAATATCGCCGTGTCCGGTTGTGATTTTTCCTGCGCGGGCAGAGGTTTGAGTATCAAAATGGTCAATCTGATAAGTCATATAGAAAATTTAGAACAAACAACTTGTTGTTGATAAAATAATATTCAAAGATACGAAAATTTTGTGAAAAATCGTTAATTTTGTGTTGATATTTTTATTATAATATGATTTTGAATTTCTACTAATGAACTTTTTTGATGCTAATTTACAAGGCATGCACTTGATTTGCATGATTGTTCTGGGGATATATTTGGCTTGTGTAATTATCCTTTTTATGCAATACTTCCAATTTTTGAATCTCAAGATGGATGAGACGCCTCTGGATACATCAAGCCAAAAGCCTATCTCGGTTGTTATCGCCACACGCAACGAACACGAACAGCTACGCCAAAATCTACCGTTTTTCTTTAATCAAAACTATGCGAATTTTGAGGTGGTTGTAGTGATTGATGATTCCGACAAGGATTTGGCCTATATCATGCAGGAATTTGAAAAGCAATATCCGAATTTGAAAACGGTATCGTTTGAATGGTCGCGCAATTTCTTTGTGAGCCCCCGCTTTGCAGAATCTATCGGCATAAAATCCGCCACCTACGACCGCATTTTATTAGGCAACATTACCACACGTCCGGCTTCTCCGGATTGGATTGCACGTATGTCCAATGCTTTGTCGGGCGATAAGGAAATCGTGCTTGGCTATCATACAGCCGCATCCAAAGCCTCTTTTGCCAACGCATTGATTAGGTTTGATACGTTTTTCTACGCATTACGTTATCTGACGGCAACGGTTTTCGGACGTCCATTTACGGCCAATAGTAAGAACTTGGCGTTTGAACGCTCATTGTTTTACGAAGCGCAAGGCGTGGCCAAATTCTACAACGTTAACACGGGCGATGAGGATATGTTTGTGAATAAGGCTTCGACCAAAACCAATACAACTATCGAAATTCATCCGGATGCCTTTGTGAAAGGGCAACTCGAACCGTCTTTCAACGATTGGTTTGAATGCAAAATCCGCCACCGGGTATTGTTCAAAGAATTTAAAACTCAAAATCGGGTAAGGTTAGCAGGATATGAATTATCTTCGGTTTTGTTTTATTGCATTACAATTTTGGCCGTATGCTGTTTCTTTTTAGCAGAACCGGAATTTTCCGATGTTGTTTTTAAACTTTTCATAGCGGCAGGCGTCATATTCTTGTTGAAATTATTAGCGCAATGGATCATGTTTAAACGGATGATGAAAACTTTTGGAGAGCACGGATTTTTGCTGTTTATACCGATTTACGATATAGTTATGCTAATTTTACAACCGGTATTGTTATTATCAGGATTATTTACCAAACGTATAACATGGAAATAAATGCTCAACCATCGTTTTCTACAGTCCGATCATCTGAAGATTACGAGCTGATTTGTGCGGCTTTGCAACATGACGACCGTCATGCGTATGCTCAGCTTATGGACCGCTACAAAGAAAGCCTGTACATCAAATTGGTCAAAATGACCGATAGCGAAATTGATGCGGAGGATATGACGATTGAAGCATTTAGCAAAGCATTTAGCAGTTTGCACACTTATTCGCCGAATTTTGCATTCAGCACATGGTTATATCGTATCGCAACCAACAATTGCATTGATTATATGCGCAAAAAGCGGGTTAAATCGGTGTCTATCGAACAACCCACTATTTACAATCACGACAGATTTACGTTTGAATCTCGTGTGGCCGATGTGTCGTCCGACCCCGAAGCACACATCATGCGCGAACAACAAAATCAAAACCTGCGGGCCATTGTTGAGAAATTAAAACCGCATTATCGCGAACTCATAGAACTGCGCTATTACAAAGAATATTCTTACGAAGAAATCGCTGAAAAACTGAATTTGCCGAAAGGTACGGTAAAGGCTAAATTATTTCGTGCCAAAGAGTTTTTGTACACGATGCTCAAAAATTCGCAAGACAAAATATAGAACAATCAATTCGTTTGTGCCGACTCTAATAAATGGTTAACTTCCGTATGGTTTGCGGCATTTGAAGATTTCGGCAAGATGTCGTATTTAGACTTTGGCCGACGGTCAATATCCCATACAAATCCTTTCAAAAAGCGGTCTTTTTCAGGCAAATCCGTTTCCGGAAACATAGAGCCATCGTCGGGTTGGAAATAGTTGATAGTAGATATGGCACGCTGCTCCATAACAATTTCCATCTGTACGGCATTCACTTTCAGAATACCAATAAGCGAACTGTCGGCATCATCCGTAACAAAATAAACCGTTTCCACATTTTCATCCACATTGATGCGTTCCAACTCGGAACTGTCGTTGAAGAATCCATCCAATAAACGCCCTTTAATCTGATTGAAATGCCCTTCATGATAGCCTTTTGAAACAACAAAAGCACGCTCACCCATGTGCATGGATTTAGGTTTGTTTTGTGAAAGCAGAACGCTGATGGTATCGCCGCTGAGCTGATCACTGTTCGCCCAAACAATCGGGTCTTTAAACAACGTCATCGTGGAATCCACCATCACATAAGCCATCGAATCGCACAACCCTTGCATGTCTTCGCGGAAAAAGCGAACATGGTAATAGGCCAACATGTATTTGGCATTTTCATTGCTGTCGTACACAATCCGCAGGGTATCGCCGCGAAGAAAAAGCGTATCACTATCGCTCACAACTAATCCCACTGCATTATCTGTAAACCACGCATCGCCTTGTTTTTTGTTATTGAGGGCAAAATCGCTATGAATAATAATATCGTTCACACTGTCGATTACGGTTACATTGCCGAATGCCATGCCAAACTCACGATCCATTTCGTAGTAAATGCTATCGCCGTACATTTTCTGTTCTTTCGTTTGGATAAAGGCATTGTCCTTCAAATTAGCCACTTTTTCTTTGGTTTTATACCAACCGTTTTCGCAGTATAAATAATTGCTGTCGCTGTAAACATGTGTCGGACTAAAAAAGTAGGTAATGCCGTCCACCATTTGCAGCGTATCCGTATAAATCGTGTAATCCGGATTCACAATAACAACATCGGTTTTGCAGTGAAACGCTTTCGTTTTGCCGTGATAATGCCCGATTTTAGAGGTTAGCACCGTAGAGTCGCTAATAATTCGTCCGCCGGTAGTGTAAGTTGAGATGTCGTTTTTTTGGTCATAAACCATCCGGTCGGTAAACAGTTGCGTGGAATCTTTATCCGTGAAAACAACGTCTTTATCAACAATCATCATGTTTTGCTTCGGATTATTGCGAAGCGTTGCGCCGGTAATTATACCGCCTTCTTTTGTTTTGATGCGCAAATTAGAACGAGCCTCGAATTGACCGGTACTCTGGTTGTGTTCAGCATAATCGCAGTAAATTCTGGTACCTAAATGCTGAATAATAACTTGTCGTTCAAATTTAGACCAGCCTGGTCTGGACGGAATAGTACTATAAATTCCATTGCATTGAATAAGTACTTTTTGCTGTGCGAAAACAGGCGTTATCCCAAACATCCAAACCACCAAACCAAGTATCCAAAATCTCGCTATCCTCATTCGTTTTCGCTTTCTTTGTTTTGTTCTACAATCATGTCCAGCTGTCCGGTTTGGTCAAAATAAATGGTATAAAAATTGGAAATTTTAGTACCCCTAGGGCGTTCCGAAATCTCGACAAAGAAATAACTTTTCAATCCTTTATCCGGAAACAAGCGCGTAAATCGAGTTTCATAAACGATACGTTCTCCCTTGAGAATAGAGGCTTTGGGATAGTTCTCTGTCAAATATTTTTGAATGGAATAAATAGCATTTTTCTTGTTGAAAAAAGTGATTACAGAAACCTGTCGTCCTTCGTTGTCCCATTCGGAGGCAATCGTTTCTTCACGAAATTTATATTCGGCGCGGCGAAAGCCCAAGTCGGTTTGTGTCCATTTAATTTTTTCGATGTTGCCGTAGCGTTTCATGAGATTCAGTATCACAATTTCTGGAACCCCTTCATGCAGATCAATCACTTCTTTTTGAACACCCGGCTTAAGCATCTTTGGTGTATCATCATTATTCGCCGTAAAATTGTGGTCCTCTTCGCTCTCTTCCACAGCAAGCCCATCAATCATCAAAATAGCACCTTCCATATCAAAAATCAACTCGGTTGTAAGCGATTTATTCGATCTCAGATTTAGCAAAACAGCGTAATAATTGCCCCCGCCATTTTCCTCAACATAGTGTAAAGTCTGAATACGATAAGCATCGTAGCGCGATTCAACAAAAGAAACAAGGTTGTCCGGAAGGTCGGATTTATCCACTTTAGAGCGGGTTTCAGCCCATTCGCCGGTTTCTAAAAAAGTAGCATATTCAGTGCGGTCGTCATATTTAATAGTCGCAACAAAACGAGTATTACGCTTCTCCCACGTATGAGGCGGAAAGTCAGGATAAGCCAACTCAAAGCCTTCTGCAATCACATCAGGAAGGTCTTCTTCCGCAATAGATTTTTGCGCAAAAACCTGCAAAGAAAGCAATAAAAATCCAACAAAAAGAACATTTTTCATAGCGACATGACTAATACCACCTTGCAAAGATACGAAAAATAATTAAGAATTAACAATTAAAAATGAAGAAAATTCAAAAATAGGATTATACAATTACGTCCTTTTAGTAATGCAGTATTCGACATGTCGCGGATAATAATACCTTCTTCAAATTCTTCATAAGCAAAATCCATGATTTTTCAAATACAGCACAACTGTAGCCTAAATCACACCATTGTTTAAAACGACAAACAGGATAACGTAAAACAGGGCTAATTGACTTCAAAAATTGCCGCATACGGTCAGTGCGCTGCAATACGACTGCTTCCGACAATTTTAGCTCGTCTATCAAGTAGTTTTCCAACAGTTCTATTTTTGCCCAAACAGCATCTGCAACAAACACTTTAAACATTGCGAAACGTTTCTTTATGCGATGATTTAACTCGTCAAAAAATACATCAACAGTTGTTGCATTACTTTCTGCTACTGCCTAATAAATATCCTTTTTTGGCGATTTCATGTTGTTTTGTATTAAATGGTTTAAAATTACACATTATGATAAGGCTCATTATTCAATATCGTAAACGCCCGATACAATTGCTCTGCAAAAATCAGTCGAATAATTTGGTGCGAAAACGTCATGTCCGAAAGGGAAATTTTGGCATTAGCACGTTGATGCATGGTTTCGCTAAAACCATAAGGCCCCCCAACCACGAATACTAAACGCTTGATGCCGGCATTCATCTGCCTTTGCAAGAAGTCTGCAAACTTGATTGATGAATAGGACTGCCCATTTTCGTCCAGCAAAACAACCGTATCCGAGGATTGTAGTTGTGCCATCATTAACTCCGTTTCTGCACTTTTTTGAGCTTCAACCGGCATATTCTTTGTGTTCTTTAAGGCCGGAATCACCACTGTGGCAAACTTTATATACCGCTTGATTCGTGTTTCAAACATGGCGAAACCTTCCGATACAAAAGCTTGGTCGGTTTTCCCGTTAAGCATTAGTAGCACTTGCATTAGATTCCGTGTTTTTTAGAGAGATATTTCTGAATGTCTTCTTGCGAGCGATGTTTGCGGCGAGAGGTTGATTCCACGTAAGTGTTAATCTTTGAGGGACTCACCCACCGAGCGTGAGTATTGTCTTGAAACTGGATGTTTAGAATATCTTCCACCTCCTGTTTCACGTCAGGATCTAAAAGAGGCACAACAACCTCAATACGCTTGTCTAACTTCTGCTTCACAAAGTCGGCAGAGCCTATGAAATACTGTGATTTCCCCCCATTGCAGAAACCAAACATTCGAGCATGTTCCAAGAATTTATCCACCACCGAAAGCACGGTGATATTTCCTTCGCATTCGGGCAATTCGGGATTCAGAGCGCAAATGCCTCTAACAAGCAAACGGATTTTTACGCCACAACCGGCAGCCTCATACAGTTTGTCTATCGTAGCCTTATCGGCCAAACTGTTTAGCTTCATCACAATCCATGCCGGAGCGCCAAGTTTGGCATGTTCTATCTCCATATCTATCATAGTCATCAATCGTTTGCGAAGATTGACGGGCGCCACCAACAGGGTTTTAAATTTAGGGAATGCCAAGCGGTTCTCAATTAAATCGAACACCATTTGCACCTCAGTTGTAATTTTCGGGTTAACGGTGAAGAGCAGTTTGTCGGTATACACCAGAGCCGTCTCCTCATTCGGATTACCGGTACCAATAGCGGCATAGCGGCATCTCTTGCCATTCTCCTTGGTGGTTACCAATAGCATTTTGGCGTGCACTTTATGATCGGGCAACACACTCATCACTTTAATACCTTCGTTGCGCAAGCGCTCTACCCAATAGAGGTTGTTTTCTTCATCAAATCTGGCCTTCACTTCCACATACACAGACACTCGCTTTCCGTTGCGAGCTGCATTGACCAAAGCATTCAAAATAGCTGAATCCTCAGCCACCCGATAAATCGTCATCTTGATGGATTGCACATTAGGATCAATGGATGCCTCCCGAAGAAAGTCTATCACCGTTTGAAACGATTGATAGGGAAAATGCAGCATATAGTCCCTCTTTTTCATCGCTGCCAACATATTGGCATGAATAGGCAATTCCTTTAAATTCGATGGTTTGTGAGGTTTATAAATCAATTGTCCATTGCCCAACGAGGCTGGAAACTTCACAAAATCCTTGCTATTGTGATACCTTGAACCGGTATCAATATCAGCCTTATCGGTGATTTCAAGTTTCTTGAGCAAATGCTTGAGCATGGTTTGAGGCATCTCTCGGTCGTAGAGAAAGCGGATAACGTCCGACTTCTGGCGCAACTGTATCATTTCCTTGATTAAGTCGATAGTGTCGCCCGAGGTATTCACCTCCACCTCGGCATTGCGGGTTATCTTGAACGTGTAGGCCTCGTAAACATCATAGCCCAACGGTCGAAAAATATCAGCAAAACTCAGTCGTATCACATCATCAAGCATGATTACATATTCTTTGCCTTGCGCCGGAGGAAGAACCAAGAATCGAGAAACTTTATCCGTAGGAAGTTCCAATATAGCATATTGAACATTCTTTTTAGAACGTTTAGACGACGATAATTTAACAAACAAATATATCGAATGCTCATTCAAATGCTCATTCAAATCATTATGCTTCAAAGCCCTGTCGAGCATCAGCGGAAAGAGATGCGAGCGCACCTTGTTTCGGAAATAATCCACCACAAAGGCTTTTTGCTGAGCATTGGCGCTCTGCTCATTGATAAGAAAGATATTATTCTCTCGCAGTTCCTTCCATAAGTCGGCAAATACAGCATCAAACTCCTTGCGCAATTCAATGGCTTTCAGAGTAACCTTCTTCAAAGTCTTTTGACTATCATGCTCAAACTCCGACTCCTCATTTTCAATATCCGAATGATAAATCAAAGACCCCACCCGAGTTCTAAAAAACTCATCCTGATTGTTAGAAAAAATACCCATAAACCGCACCCGTTCAATCAACGGCACAGAAGGGTCTTTGGCCTCTTGCAACACACGTTCGTTGAATTGCAACCAACTAATTTCACGGTCGATGTATCGGGAGATTTTTGGCATGCGTACGTGTTTATTTCAAAATTTGGGAGTATTGTTCTTTATCATTTAAAACTTGGCCGGCCTTTTTCACTTCTTTATCATAGCGCAAAACATATTCAATAGTACCTGTTTGGAAATAATATCGGCTTATCAATTCAATGCCTAAAATCTCTTTGATTTCGGCGGAATTTCTGTCCAAATCAACACTTTTTTCGTGATGAACTTGTGTTTTCATTTGGTCTAACGCCCCTTGGATAGACTCCAAATAATTTTCTTCTTTGGCCATCGCTTCCAATTCCTCTACTTTCATTTCGGTAAACGTTTTATAGGCGTAATCTTTCCCTTCGATAAAGGTCTTGAACGCATTGAAAATAGGGTCTGACACTTCAAATTCAGATGGCTTGGAAACCGCATCATGGTTGTGTCGATAGTTGTTTGCAAAATCAAAAAAGAGCATTTTCACGTATAGCGCCGTTGAAATCCCGCTCATGGTTTCGGATTCTATCTCAATATCGGGCTCAATGCCATCGCCATCAAAAACCGTGCGACCATTGTGAGTTTTGTAGGCCGTACGCAACGAATCCGGAACTTTCTTGGCATGGCCTTCGGCATCACGGTCGGCATAATCCAACGCCTGCACACAGCGTCCGCTGGGAATATAATATTTTGCCGTTGTGATTTTCATTTGCGCATTGTAATCCAACGGCAAAATATTTTGCACCAAACCTTTTCCAAACGAGCGTTGTCCAACGATTACGGCACGATCCAAATCTTGCAATGCGCCGGCTACAATTTCCGATGCCGATGCCGATGTGCGGTCTATCAACACTACAATCGGGATATTCACATCAACCGGCTCGTTGCGTGTGCTGAACGATTGGTTGCGGGCTTCCACCTTGCCTTTCATGCTTACCACCGGACGGCCTTTATCCACAAACAAATTTACAATATCGGTGGCTTCATTCATCAATCCGCCACCATTGCCCCGCAGGTCTAAAATCAGCGATGTAGCGCCTTCGGATTTGAGTTTAATAAAGGCGTCTTTCACTTCGTTGGCAGCGCCTTCTGTAAAACCATCCTGTTTGATATAGCCCACATTATCCGGCAAAAGCGCAGAATAGGATACGTTTTTAAGTTTGATGGCTTCACGCATCAGCGTGATT